>DATDKB010000178.1:0-3565 GCA_036520255.1 Rubrobacter sp.
CACGTGCTGGCGTTTACCCCTGGGGACGGATGGGATCTCTCCGAGCTCGCCGCGGAGATTCCGCTGGGCGACCGGATCCCGGAACACGCCCTCGGCTTGCTCTATCTGCCGCTGCTACAGCTCTTGGCCTACCATCGGGCGCTGCACAAAGGGGTCAACCCCGACGAGTCCCGCAATCTGACGAGCTACATAGAGTTGCCAGAAGGGGGCTAGGGTTGTGGGTTTCCTCCACCAAAGTCACCTCAAAATCCAAAACCGGTTCATAACAAGCAAGACCGCGTCAGGGGAATGTTCGCCGTGACCGGGCGCCTGTTGGTGGTGGGAGAAGCTTTGGTAGAGATCATGCGCCCCCGTCCGGGAATTCCGCTCGACGCGCCGGGTCCTTTCGCGGGGCCTTTCCCCAGCGGCGCACCCGCGATAGCCGCAGATGCTGCGGCACGCGCCGGAGCCGACGTTGCCCTGATCGCCACCGTGGGTAACGATCCCTTCGGCCGGCTGCTCGTGAGGCGCCTTTTGGGCGACGGCGTGGATACTTCGGGGATGCCCGTTGCCGACGATGCGGTAACCGGGGTGGCTTTCGTAGCCTACGACGAGGCGGGCGGGCGAGAGTTTATCTTTCACGTCGCTGATGCCGCACCGTCGCGCATTACCCGAGCAGATCTCGGTTCGATGCCTGGCGAAGCCGCGTGGATCCACGTCTCCGGCTCCTCGCTCGCCCTGTCCGAGAGCTTGGCGGAGACGGTGCTCGCGGCGGTAGAGTGGGTGCTTGCCGCGGGTGGGCGAGTCAGCTTCGACCCGAACCTGCGGGTCGGTTCCGCCGGCGCCACCGCGATCCCGCCGGGATTCGACCGCCTGCTAGAAGTGGCGTCGCTCGTGCTACCCAGTGCAGGAGAGCTTGAACCCTTTGGAGCCGACGCGTCTTCCTTATCGAGGGCCGGTACTGTGGTGTGCGAGACTCTTGGCAAGGAGGGGGCCCGCCTTCATCACGGCGGCACCGTGACCGAGATCTCGGGCTTCCCAACCGAGGAGGTCGACCCCACGGGTGCGGGCGATGCCTTCTCGGGAACCTTCCTGGCGGTCTACATGCGGAGCGGCGACCCGGTGCTCGCTGCACGGGAGGCGAACGCAGCGGCCGCTGCGCACGTGAAAGCACTGGGGCCCATGGAAAGTGGTTCTCCACCCACCGGTCTTTACGAGATCGGTGAACCAAGGTCCACGGAATAGTTTCGAAGCAAGAGGAGGACCCCTTGGAAGAACCTGTTATCAAGAGCCTCGTCCAGCGAGTCAAGGAACTTCAGGACGAAGACATCCCCATCACACTGCTCGCTGTCTGCCCGAACTCCGACGCCGTGCTCGAGGCGGCAATCGAGGTTGCGGCTAGGACTCTTGCGCCGATGCTGTTCGCCACCACCCTTAATCAGGTGGACCGTGACGGCGGATACACTGGATGGACCCCCAAGGAGTACGTCGCCCGCATGGGCAAACTCGCCGAGAAACACGGGTGCGTCGCGCCCCTCTATCCCTGCCTCGACCACGGCGGTCCCTGGCTCAAGGATGCCCAAGCCAAACTCGGACTTGCCGAGACGATGGACGAAGTGAAGGCCTCTATCACCGCCTGCTTGGAGGCCGGTTACTCGCTGCTCCACGTAGACCCCACCGTAGACCCAGGTATCTCTGGGGGCGAGCCACTGGACGTGCGGATTGTCGTCAAGCGCACTGTGGAGCTCATGGAGCACGCCGAAGCCGAGCGCAAGCGCTTGGGCATCGGACCGGTCGCCTACGAGGTGGGCACGGAGGAGGTGGCCGGTGGGCTCGCGAACATGGAGAGCTTCGAGAGTTTCGTAAGGCTGCTGCGTGAAGCGCTCGAGGAGAAAGGGCTCATGCAGGCCTGGCCGGCTTTCGTCGTGGGCAAGGTGGGCACCGACCTGCATACCACGCTTTTCGACCCGGAGGTTGCGAAAAAGCTCCGGGCTATCACAGCCCAGCATGGTTCGCTTGTTAAGGGCCACTACACCGACTGGGTCGACAACCCAGAGGCTTACCCGACGAGCGGCATGGGCGGGGCCAACGTGGGTCCGGAGTTCACGACGGAGGAGGCGGAGGCCCTGTGGGCGCTCTGCGACTACGAGGCGGCCCTCGCTCGCTCCAAGCCGCTCACTCCCTCGAGGTTCTTCGAGGCGCTCACCGATGCCGTCGACAGGTCTGGCCGCTGGCGCAAGTGGCTGCAGCCTAACGAGCCGGAAGAGTTCGAGAAGCTAAGCGCCGAACGACGCCGGTGGCTGGTGACCTCGGGTGCCCGTTACGTGTGGACACAGCCGCAAGTGGTCGAGAGCCGCTCCCGGCTTTACGAGAACCTAACGCCTGTGATGGGCGATCCGCATGGGTGGGTGGTAGGTCGTATCGCGGCGTCGATCGAGAAGTACGTGCGGGCATTCAACCTGTTCGGATCCGCGGAGCTACTTGGTCTCAGCGAAGCGTACGCCGGTAGGAAGCAGAGTACGTAACGTCGTGTAAAGGAGGAACATGTCAAGCGAGTTGATTCTCCGGGAGATACGCGAACTGCCCGCTGCCATACGGGCCACGTCAAGGGAAGTGCGTCCTGCGGCCCTCGGAGCAGCTTCTGCTATACGGGAACGTTCGCCCCGACGCGTCTACGTCATCGGCAACGGCACATCTTTCTACGCCGCCCTGGCTGCCGGCTATTCGGCGCGTGCTTTGGCTGGCCCCGAAGATCCGTCCGTAATCGCTATGATGTCAGGGGACTTTCGCTATTTCACGCCCGCGCTCGGCTCTGGCGACGTAGTCGTCGGTGTCACCGCTTCGGGCGAGTTCCGGGATGTGCTGGCGGCATTTGAGCAGCTGGAGGGAAGATGTTTACGTATCGGCATAACTCACGTCCCCGGCTCCTCGATCACACGCTTGGCGGATGCCACACTCATCGGTGGCGGAGGGCCAAGTAGGGTCCCGGTCACGACGAAGACGTACGCCAGCACGCTTACGGCCGCTCACCTACTGATGCTCGAGCTCTTCTCCGCTTCCGAGGAGTACTTTGCGGATCTTGAGACATCGGCGGACCGTGCGGCTGCGGCGATCAGCGAGGCAGAAAAGTCGTTGCCCGGCATTGTGCCCGAACTTTCTGAATTCGAGCACGCCTTCTGCTTTGGCGCGGGCAGCGGGTACGCTGCCGCGCTCGAGGGAGCGCTCAAGATGAAGGAGATGCCCCTGCTGCATGCCGAGGGCAGCGAAACCTGGGAGATGGCTTCCGGCCCGTCCACGATGGTCGACGAGCGGGCGCTGTGCGTCGCTTTGTATACCGGCTCGGAAGGTGATGAACCGACTGCCGCCGGCGCCCGACACGCCAGGGATTGGGGCGCCCGCGTTATAGATATCGGTCCCGATGCCCCTGCCAACGATATGCATCTTCCCGTGGCCGTCCCCCAGAGTGAACCTTTCGCGTCGCTCGCGCTGGTGGCGCCTCTGTACCTTTTGGCTTATCGAGTCGCTCGTGCGCGGGGCATCGATCCTGAAAAGCCTCATTGGCGCGAGCGGTACCACGCACAGGGTA
>DATDKB010000179.1:0-11175 GCA_036520255.1 Rubrobacter sp.
ACGGCGGCACGAGGAGGGACGCCGGAGAGGCCGTGGGCGGTAGCGGAGACGAGGGGATAGACGGGATCATCAAGGAGGACCGCCTGGGGCTGGAGGTCGTCTACATACAGGCCAAGCGGTGGAAGGACACCGTGCAGCGCCCGGAGATCCAGAAGTTCGTGGGAGCGTTACGCGGCCAGACCGCGGTGTTCTGGGGGCTCGGGATGATCTGCGTACTCTCCTTGGCCTTCGACTACTTCAAGGTGCCGGAGACCATGGGCCGCAGCCTGGAAGAGATAGAGGGAGATCTACGCCAGGGTGCCACGGCCAAGAGCTGAGACAGCGCGTTTTGCAGGATCAAGAGCGAGAAAGACCCTGTAGTGCGCTCACGGTGCGACGGTAGACGCCTTCGGGGTATGAGGTACGAGTAGCAACGGAACAGGAGCGTACGCTAAGGTGCAGGCCTCGCCCTTAAGCGTGGGCTCTGTCGCTAAGTTGGTGGTTAAACCTTACCGTTGGGCTCCGTCGAGCCAGGTAAGGAGAAGCGCCCGCGCGTGATTCGAACTTGCGAGAACCCCTCATCCAACCCTCATCCAAAGTTCGTAGAATTTGCCAGTAATTTGAAAAACTCCCTCTATGCCCGCTTCGGCCCCAGATCTAGCCCCAAACACGCCGTATGTGGGCTTTTTGGAGCTTCTGGAGCCCGATTCGTAGTCACTTTCAGCTCAGCGCCGACTTTTTCAACAGGCTGAACCCTTCCACGCACTCTGGTGAATAGAAGACGGGCGGCGCGGTCACCGCGCCGCCCGGTATCGCTCAGCCGGGGTACGAGCCCGCTGGTTGCCTCACCGTGACGGTGAGGCGGTTCCAGAAGTTGATCAGGGCGATCTCTACGATCAAGGCCGCGAGCGTAGGCTCATCGTAGTGCCGGGCGGCTTCCTCCCAGACCCCGTCCGGCACCGGATCCGGCCGGTCGCTCAGGCGTGTGGCCGCTTCGGCGAGCGCCAGCGCGGCGCGCTCGGCTTCGGTGAAGTAGGGCGCATCCCGCCAGGCCGCCACCGCGAAGAGGCGCTCGTCCGTTTCGCCCGCCTTCTTTAGGTCGCGGGCGTGCATGTCGACGCAGTAGCTGCAGCCGTTGATCTGGGCCACGCGTAGGTGGACGAGATCGGCCGTCTTAGGCGACAAGCCGACCTCTCCGGCGGACTTCGCCAGCTCCAGCAGGGGTTGCAGGGCACCGGGGACGACCATCACCGGGTTCTTCATCCGTCCTTGCATGACTGATGCTTGCATATGGTTCCTTTCTTCCGTTCGTGTCGTCGTTCAACCGCTTGCGCGTTCCGTTTCGGGCCGACCTCCTCGTCACATCGGCCGGGTTCGATTGGTCTTTACTATGATGACCCGACACGACGGAGGAATGTGACAGATGGACGAACGCGAGCTGCTTGCGAACCGTTTCGAGGAACACCGCCAGCGCATGAGGGCGGTGGCCTACCGGATGCTCGGATCGCCAAGCGAGGCCGATGACGCCGTGCAGGAGGCCTGGCTGCGCCTCGACCGCTCCGGCTCCGGCGGCATCGAGAACCTGGGTGGGTGGCTCACCACGGTCGTAGGTAGGGTGTGCCTGAACATGCTGCGCTCGCGCGGGTCCAGGCGCGAACGGTTCCTCGGCGAGCCGTTGGGCGAAACCTCGGGCGCCCGGATGCCCGACCCTATCGTGGACCGCCAGGACGGGATCGACCCCGAGCACGAGGCGCTTTTGGCCGACGGGATCGGCCTCGCGCTGCTCGTGGTACTCGAAACGCTCTCTCCCGCCGAGCGGATCGCGTTCGTTTTGCACGACACCTTCGGGGTGCCCTTCGACGAGATCGCACCCATCGTGGGGCGCTCCGCGGCCGCGGTCAGGCAGCTCGCGAGCCGTGCACGGCGCCGGGTGCGGGGTGCGACCACGGTCCCAGAGGCCGACCCCTCCCGTCAGTGGGAGGTCGTCGACGCGTTCCTCGCCGCCTCGCGAGACGGCGACCTCGGGGCGCTGCTCGCGGTGCTGGACCCCGACGTCGTGCTCCGAGCAGACCCCGGTGCCATGGGCGCGTCGAGGGAGGTCCGGGGGGCGCACGCGGTGGCCGAGCAGGCGAGAATCTTCTCGCACCTTGGCCGGTACTCGCGTCGGGCGCTAGTGAACGGGGTCGCGGGGATCGTCTCGCGGGCCCCTGGCGGGCCGACGTTCTCGGTGATGGGCTTCACGGTCGCGCGCGGAAAGATCGCCGAGATCGACATACTCGCCGACCCCGAGCGCCTCGGTCGGCTCGAGCTACCGGCGGGCCTCGAAGGCTGAGGCGCGTCCTGATCCGGCGGGCGCCAGAGCTCAGCCAGGTCTGAAAATACGCCTCGACGCCGACGAACTTCGTGTGTACGGAGTACTACGAAGTTCGGAGAACGATACACACGCGAAGTTGCCTAGAGGGACCGGACCCGGAAGGAAACCGTAATGCCGTGGGAGATGAGGGGCAGGCCCGGCCCCTGACGAGGCGGACCCGGCGCGAGAGTGTAATTTGAGGAGGGGACGCCGGGTCCACCCACGTCATGCGTTCGGGGGGCCGCGAAAATACTGGGGGAGAAGAGCAATGACCGCGCCCCCTCGCATTGGGCACCTGGTATACACCGGGTAGAAAGCGCGGCCTCGATAATGTAATGCGTTGCGAAGCGTCGAGAAATACATGCGGCTAGAATAGCCTGGAGGGCTTAGGACCTCGGACCGTGGCGAAGCGAAGACCGCGCCGGATGCGATGGGAGGTAGCGGCGCGGCCGGAGAGAAGGCGCGGGAGGGGCCAAATGGGGTAGACCCGCTCCGCGGCTTCACCCGTAAGACCCGCCGAGCGGGCGAGGGGTTACGCGCCCTTCGGTGTTGGGTGCCGGACCCCGGCAGGGTGAAGGCCGCGCCCTGCGCAAGAGAGGCGCGGCCCGGGGGCATTACAAAGGGCGGGACCCCGCACCGGACGGCGCGGCCCAGCTTCGCCACCGAAGGGGACGACCGCCCCGAGGCATAGGGCTCGCGTATAGGTCGGATACGAAGCTAGAGAAGCCGTCCGCTTTTCCTTGGAGGGGGGATAAGGGCGGACGGCTCAATGTGGGGTCGATTGTAGCAGCGAGGAGGTCCGGGACGCATCCCCCAAATGAGTGATTTTTGCACCTGGAGGGGCTCGCGATTCGGTACGAAGCCCCGCTGGGAGGGGTTGAAGAGTACGAACCCGCGTTGTTATCATGTCGGGCTTCGGGGCGCCCTCCGAAAGCGGAGAGGGCGCGGCCGTCCCTCTTTGGTGCCTGCCATGGACCAGATGAAAGGGTCGGGACGCCCGAGTAGGGTACCCAGGCCTGGTCGGTTGGGTATGCCCCTTGGCGGGTCTTAAGTGTGTGATGATCTGGCCGGTTATGGAGGAGACACCCATGTCCTCGGAGAAGGTGGCCTTAGCGTCGATTTAGGGGGCAGCTCCCGTTTCGTTGGCATTGGGGAGGGTGCTTATTACCGTGGGCGGCCCGGGGACCGGGTCTGTTGGCGGAGGGGGCGGCGGAGCAGCAGTAGTGTCCTGCCCCTCGGCGGTCCGGCAATTGTTGCCAGCGCAACTCTTGAGCGTTTGAAGGCGTGATGCCAGGTCCGCTGGCGCCGGGTCGGCGTTGTAGGAGTTGTTTAGTTCGTAAGGATCTCTCTTCAGGTCGTATAGCTCCTTGAAGCCGTCCCCATACTCGATGTACTTCCTGCCATCGCTCGTGCGAATGCCCAAGGTTGAAGGGCGGATCTCAAGCAGAATGGCGGTCCGCCAGGTCGTGGCGCTTCCTTCCAAGAGGGGCCGCAAGGAGCGGCCGTCGACGTACTCCGGTGTCGTTACTCCCGCAAGGTCCGTAAACGTCGGGAAGAAGTCGGTGTTTAGGGTTAGCTTGTCGGTGGTAGCGTCGGCTTGGACGCCGGGACCGCGGACCAACAGCGGCATGTGGATGCTCTCCTCATAAGGCTGTGCCTTGCCCAACTGGATGCGGTGCTCTCCGTGGTGGAAGCCGTTGTCCGAAGTGAACACGACGTAGGTGTTATCAAGCGCTCCCGCGTTTTGGAGTTTGTTGATCACCGCCTCTACCAGCTCATCTACAGATTGCAAAGACTCCACCCGCTTTTCGTGGAGGGCGTCTATCTGCGCAATGTCGCTTTGGCTGAGCAGTGGCAGCGACCGTATCGCAGGGGGTTTGTCGCTCACGTCGCCCTCGTTGAAGGAGGGCAAGCGTGGGGCCTTCTCGCCGTCGAAGGCATGCTGGTGGCGCGGGGCTGGGGTGGCCGGTTCGTGGGGGGGTTTGAGCGCGACGTAGGCGAAGAACGGCTTGCCCACCCCAACGCTGTCGTCGATGAAGGATTGCGTTTGCCTGCTGAGGACGTCGGTCTCATAGTCGCTTTCACTGTGATCGAAGAACTTTTGAGAGCCGTTGTCATTCACGTAATAGTCGAAGACCCCGCTTCCAGAGGGTACACCGAACCAGTCGTCCCAGCCTGGGGGCACCGTGGTTCCATCGTAATCGTTGAAGTACTTGCCGAAGAGCCCGATCCGGTAACCGGCACCGTGCAAGCGCGTGGCTATGTTGTCTTGCTCGTCGCCGTGGTTCTTGTAGCCCTGCCACCCCCCATCGGGACCCTCTGTGTTATGCCAAACCCCCGTGTTATGAGCGTACTGGCCACGCATGATGGTGGCCCTAGAGGGGCAGCACAGGGGGTTGGAGACGAAGGCGTTTTCGAACTTCATGCCTTGGGTCTCCAAGAGAGCGCGCGTCTTGGGCATATATTTCAGGTCGTCTTTGCGCATGTCGTCGGTGAGGATGAAGACGAAGTTGGGTTTGATTGGGCTCGTTTTGGGCGCTGTAGTAGAGCAGCCAGTAATGGCTAAGATGAATAGTACGGTTAACTCCGCCGACGCCAACAGCAGAACGATCCTCCTCATCCTCTACTCCTTTCCTGGAGGCAAGGCAGAAGAAGAAAATCGTGAGACCCCCCGCTCCGCTTTCGTAGTCCCCTCAATATACCTCAGCATGTATCAATATATCAATGGTAACTATCTATAGCCGTCTTGCGTGAAATCCGAGGAAGCGCTTCGAGCGATACAGACTCTATGTGCTCTTAACGCCCGAGACGCAGCAACTTCGTAGAAGCCCGTAGAGAAACCGTCTGAAAAGGGGTAGACCGGCGTCGGTACCGCTACTCTAGCATGCACGAGCAGATCGTACCTAACCGATCTTACCGACGAAGAGTGGGGGTGCATCTAAGCGCTCTTGCCGGTCCCAGAAAACGGAGGGCGACCTCGTTTTACAGCTTGCGCGAGATCCTCGACGCCATCTTCTACGTCCTGAAGAGTGGCTGCGCCTGGCGGCTCTTGCCGCACGACTTCCCTCCCTGGAAACTCCTCTGCCATCACTTTCGCTTCTGGCGTTTGGGTGGAACCTGGGAGGGGATGCACAGCGCCCTGCGCGAGCGGGTGCGAGTCCGCCTGAAGAGCAACCCTCAGCCCAGCGCGGCCATCGTAGACAGCCAATCGGTCAAGACCACGGGCGTCGGTGGGGGGCAGCGCGGTTACGATGGCGCCAAGAAGGTCAAAGGACGCAAACGGCACCCGTTGGTAGACACGCAGGGATTCGTTGGTGATCGAAGCCCGTCTGCACAGTGCGAATATCACAGACCGGGAGGGCATCAAGCTTCTGTTGGATAGCGCCGCGCGCGATCGTCTGCCCCAGCGTCTCACTCACCTGTGGCTCGATGCGGGCTACACCGGCCGAGACAGAGGCGCCGGCTGGGTGGAGAGGGCGCTGGGATGGACGGCCGAGATCGTGCGCCACCCGCCCAAGCCGGCTCCGGAGGAGGCGATAATGAGGTGGGCGAGGAAGTCTATGCCCCAGAAAGGCCCCAGGACCTTCTTGCCGAAGAGGTGGATCGTAGAGAGGACCTTCTCGTAGTTGGGACAGAACAGGAGGATGAGCAAGGATTACGAGCGGCTTCCGGAAAGCTCGGAAGCCTTCATCTACGTGGCGATGAGCCGCCTGAGGATAAGGACGCTCGAACCGACCACCGGTGAGGTGAGCGGCTTCGCAACCGGGCTAGAGAGGCCCATCGACATTGAGGTGAGCAAGGCCGGCGAACTCTACTACCTGGCGAGGGACAGTACGGGTAGTACGGCACATGTAAGTAAGATCGGGTACGCTGCCAACTAGACACCGCAAGGAGTTAGGAAAGGACGGAGTTGCTTAGCGTCCGGCCTTTCCTCTTTTTTGTTCGATCAACCTCGTAGAGACACTGTCTGGAAACTCCTACGCACGAGCCGATCGCCTCTTCATAAGCCCCGCCATCGCCACGCAGACGAAGGCCCCCCGGTGGCGCATAACTTCTCGTGGTCTTTGGCCATCCTCCGGTCGTGGCAGATCCGCGCGAAGGCGCGCTGCACCACCCCCCTACGCGGCAGCACCCAGAAGCCCCTCGGAGGCGTCAGTCTGTGCCAGTCCGCTTCCTCGCCTTCCTTGGCCCACCCCTCGGCCCAGCGCTTGACCACCTCTTCGGGAAAGGCTTGCGTGGCTTGCGCACGATCTCTACGCTCACGTCCAACACGTCTTCGGCCCACCTCCCGGCTCTCCCTTGGTAGCCGACGTCCACCCACAGGTGCGAGAGGCGCGCAAGGCGCTCGCACGCCGGATCTAGCAGCGTCTTATGCCGTCCGCGTCGGGCACCCTGGCACCGTGGACCCGCGCCTCTAGCATCAGGCCTTCGGTGTCCACCAAGAGGTGGCGCTTCCTGCCTTCGATCTTCTTGGCGAGCTCGAAGCCGCGCTCGCTACCACCTATTCCCGTGGTCTTCACCGACCGGGAATCCTCGACACCCGCGCCAGGGTTCGGGTGCCTGCCAAGGCGGCACCGCAGGCGCCCGCGCTGCTCGGCGTTCAGGCGTTCCCAAGTGCCATCGATGCGCCACCTCCTGAACCAGTAGTGGATGGACTAATCACAAACGACAAATCCCGCTTCGCGCGTGGTAGCCGGCTGAAGCTGCGGCCCAAACGGCGCGGACGCCCTACCCAAGATGGCGCCCGTCGGGCAGGGATCGATGAAACTCAACCGGACCGTTGGACGCTCGATCGCGCCGACACCGCCCGTCGCCGGGTCCAAGCCTACCTGCACCTCCTCGATTAGGCGGCTCCGAAAGAAACCACTACGAAGAAGGGGATGCCTGATGCGCGCGGCGATCTGCGCTCGGGTGTCCACCCCACGCCAAGCGCGGGACCGGAACACCCGCCGGCAGGTCAAGGGGCTCGGGCACTACGCGGAACAGGAGGGCTGGGCCCTCGACGGGGAGCGGGTCTTCCTCCACGAGGTCTACGCGGCGGCGCGAGCCTAAACCGCCCGGCCTCGACGCCTTGCGCGCCGGGGCGGCGACGGCCGAGTTCGAGGTGCTCCTCGTCGCCGCCCCGGACAGGCTCGCCCGCAAGTACGTCTACCAGGTACTGCTCTCGAAGAATTGCAGGGCCGCGGCTGTCGGGTAGAGTTCTTCGAGAGGCCCATGAGCCAGGACCCCTACGACCAGCTCTTGCTGCAGATAAGGGGAGCCGTGGCCGAGTACGAGCGGACGTTTATCGCCGAGAGGATGCGCCGCGGGCGGCCGGCGAAGCTGCACGCCGGACAACCCCCGCCCTGGGTGCCTTTCGGCTACCGCACCGATCCCGAAAGGCCGTGCGACCCGGCTGGCTTGCGGGTGGAGGAACACGAGGCGACGATCGTGCGCCAGGTGTTTGCAGGTACCCGGAGCAGGGAGCAAGCGAACGTTCTTCAGGCCCAAAGCTCCCTGATGCGTCCCTGCGATCTGCCCAGCGGCCGGTAGGCCGCGAAGCGTACCCCCAACTGCTGCCCATAACGCTTTGCAGTGACGTTATACCCTGTCGCCTCGTAGGCGCATGTATGCCCATTTAGGAGTTCTGCAGGGGGAGACGATTGACCGCTCAAGCGGGGCGTTTCAAGAGAGCAAGATAACTGGATCGAAGTCATTGCAAGCTGCTGTGAGATCGCTCAAGAGCATGGCGATGACCGACGCTGATCTGCCGGCGGCCGTTGCGCCTTGGACCAGCCAACGCGACAGAGCTAGAGACGATCCCGATAGTAGCGGATGAGGCGCATGTACTTCTTCCAGTCCCAGTAGCGGCCCGGGTCGGTATGGCAATCGGCCCCGCCGCCGGGGCCGGTACAGCCGGGTACTTGATAGTGGCCGATTATGTGATTGCGATCTATGGGAATCCTGTACTTCTTGCAGCACGACGCCGAGAGCCTCGCCGAAGCGTGGTACATCCTGTTGGTAAACCAGTCCGGGTCGTTTATGTAACCCTCGTGCTCGATGCCGATGCTGTGCTTGTTGGTGTTCCACCAACCGGCGTGCCAGGCGATGTCCCCGTCGCGCACACACTGCACCACCAGGCCTTTCCTGCTGACGACGTAGTGCGCCGACGCCTGGGCCCCGCAGTTCTCAAACCAGCTTGTGGTGGCTGAGTAGGACCCCTGTGCTACGTGGACAACTATGCTTTCTATGTCGTAGGAGACCTCCCGGATGGAGCCGGTGTAGTTGCATGAGGCTGCCGGACACAGTACGGCCCCCGGGTAGTCGGTGGCGCCGCTCTGGGCAGTGTAGTTTCGGGGTGCTTCGACGTCTTGTGACGGTAGCTTTAGGCGCTCCCTGGTCGAGATGGTCAGTGAGGCCCCGCCCTCGAGCACACCGTAGACCTGACTGGCGTACAGGTCCGTGCCCGAGTACTTGGTGAGCGCCTCCTGCCAGCGATTCAGGCTCTTCGGCTTGGGCTCTCCGACGAGGTCTGAAAGGACGGCCGCGCCGCCCGCTATATTGGCGGAGCGATCGTTTCTGAGTCGATCTTCGGAAAGGCCAGTTAGCTTCGCCGCCTCGCCCAGAGTATTACTGGAAGGGTTTTGGGTGAGCTGCATGATCCCGTAGGCGCCGCGGCCCTCGGGGTCGCCCTTCCGGTAGGGGCTGGCGGACGGCGGCGGCATCTTCCAGAGGGTGTTGTAGTAGCCCATCGCCAGGAGCAGCTCGAGCGGAACCTCGTACTTCCCGGCGGCGGTCTTGAACTGCGCCTCCAGGGAAGGTTCCGCCTGCGCCAGAACCCTGCCACCCGCCGTTCCGAGCAGGAAGGCACCTGCGAGCCCTGCTCCGCCCAACCTCAGAAAATCTCGGCGGTTCATAGCCGTGAGAACCGCTTCTCAGAATGCATGTTTCCCCTCCATCGGCGCTTTCTCAGGTGCTCCGCACGGGAACCATTATCCACAGTTCTGGAGCTGCCCGCAAGGATCGGAGGTGGGTGCACTCGAGCGCGCAAGCCTGTAACGTGTAGTTTGTGAGGAGGATTTCCCTACCCCCCAGGACCGTGCCGCGGCGCTCGTGCTCGCTTGCCTGCTCTTATGTGTCTCTGGCGAGGCAAGAGCGGCGAGCGGGTCTTACATTCGCTACGGCGCCTACGATACTCACAGAGCCTTCGCGGCCGGGACCGAGAGGGGGATTACTTCGAGCATGGTGCGGCGCGGCTCGCCCGCGGTAGGACCAAGGGCACGCTGACCTCCTGGGTATACGATTCGGCTCACAAGGATACTTTCATCCCTTCATGGAACGCGCGCACGCCTTCCGTTACCCGGTTGCGTATGGAGATGAGGGTGCGCTCGGGCGGGAGCTGAACCCGATGGTGGGACATGGGCGTTTGGGCCAAAGGGACGAATACCATCAAGCGTGACAGGGCGGGCGGCCAGAGAGCTCCAGACTGGCGAGTTCTGACGGATACCCTCCAGAGCATCGGTCCCGTCTTCGTCGACGCTTACCAGTACCGTCTCACCCTTCTATCGAAGAGGATGGGGCGTACACCGACCGTGGGGGCGATCTACGTGACGGCCTCCAACTCCTACCGCAACGGGGAGGTTCTCGTGGGGTCTAAGAGTGCATTTCAAGACTCCCGTTCGGGAATCTGAGGCTAAAGAGCACAGAGCCGAAATGAAGGAAACCAAGGTGGGATATCGTTACCTTCACGCTCACACTGCACCGATTGCACCAGGTTTTGAAAATGCACTCTAAAGAGAGCCTGTGGGTCGAAGACCTCTCTGTGCCCGCCAGGTCGCAGATGATCTACCCGAACGGCGGCGAGGTGTGGTGCAGCCCGACGTCCCTCTCCATAGTAATGGCCCACTGGGCGAACAAGACGGACAGGGGGAGCTTCAACCAGGAGGTACCCATCGTGGCGCGCAGCACCTACGACTACGCCTACCGCGGGAACGACTATTGGCCGTTCAACACAGCCTACGCTGCCTCTTACGGGCTCAAGGCCTCAGTCAACCGCTTCTCCTCGCTCGAACAGGTCGAGCGATGGATCGCTAAAGGGGTGCCCGTCATCGCGAGCATATCCTGGAAGAGCGGACGGCTGACAGGCGCACCCATACCGGCGAGCTCGGGCCACCTGCTCGCGATCCGAGGCTTCACCGCGGCGGGGAACGTGATCGTCAACGAACCTGCAGCCGGTAATAATTCGGGCGTCAGGGGATCTACCAACGCGACGAGTGCCACAAGGCGTGGTTCAAGTCTGGCTCGGGCGGAGTGGCATACCTCGTGCGCCCCGAGAGCTGGCCCTTCCCTGACCGCAACTTCGCCCGTGGGAGCTGGTAGCCAGGCCGTGGCCGCTCCCTTACTGAACCACTCTCGTAGAGCGCCCCTCAAGGTAAAGGATCATCCCCCTTGCGCTTTTTACCACGAAGCTCGAGCTCTAAATTGCTGCTGGTCGACCGGTCAGCTGAGCTCGGGGCGGCCGCATTCATCGAAGCTCCTCAAGAGGCCCCTAAACCACTCCGTTCGGAGTTGCATCATCTTGTTCAGAAACGGTAAGCTGTCTCCTTCGGAAATCTTATCAAGGGCGGGGAGGTTCCTACTCCCAGGTCCGGAAGGGAGCCACGCGCATGAAGAGATCCATACTGTTGATAGCGTCGCTGATGCTAGCGCTGCTTGTGCTCACAGGAGTGGCATTTGCCCAAGACTGGGCACGCAAGGTTTGCGACACCAACTGCAGAGGCACCGCCGGCGACGACCGCCTAATCGGCACGGCCAACCCCAACACCATAAGGGGCCTCAAGGGCGCCGACTTCGTACAAGGAAGA
>DATDKB010000180.1:0-13474 GCA_036520255.1 Rubrobacter sp.
CAAACCGGGGAGACTTCGAACCTAAGGTAGTAGGCGGTACGCCGGCGGCCGACGGCGCATACCCCTTCATGGCGTTCTTGGAAATAACAAATAGGGATGGCAGCATCAACCGTTGTGGTGGAACCTTGATCGACCCCGACAGCGTGTTGACCGCCGCCCATTGCGTTCCGAATGCGCAGAAGGTGTTGTTGTCCGTCGGCCGGACGGTGGTAAGCGAGAGCCAGGGCCAGCTTCGCTCTGTTCGTTATGTCTTTACCCATCCTAGTTACAACCCCCAAAACTTTGCGTACGATGCCGCGGTCCTAAAGCTCTACTCTCCGGTAACGGGCATCAAGCCGATCAAGCTTGCCACCGCAAAGCAGAACAAGCTGGAGACGCCGGGGCACACGCTAAAAGCCGCCGGTTGGGGCTCGAGGAGCGAAGGCGGCAAGCACCAATTTTCGGACCGCATGCGCGTAGTGTCGCTTCCTGTTGTCTCCGACCGTACAGCAAGACGAGCCTATTCTTCTTTGCAGGGGGGTTCCTACTTCCCGAGCCTCATGGTTGCTGCTGGCGAAAAAGGGAAAGGCGCCTGCTACGGCGACAGTGGCGGGCCGCTGTTCAACCCAGGGTCGACCAGTACGCAGGTCGGGATCGTAAGCCATGGGTACATATGTGCAGGGGCCGGCTTCCCCGCGGTGTTCACGGAGGTAAACAATCCCAGGGTTAGGACGTTTATCCTCAAGGCGGCCGCAGGTAGCTGAACTCGCGCGACGTTACCCGTCCAGCGAGCAAGTCGCCAACGGTGAGTCCCATCCGGGCTCACCGTTTCGCTTTTACCTCCAGCATCTTCTAGCAGCCAAACGAAGGGCAGGATGGTGCTAAAAGCCCGCGCCAACAGGCTGGCATCTTTTCACACCTGGCATCTCTTGAAGCGCTTAAACAGCCCCTGCACCGCTCCTTAAAACATACGCTACTGGCTTATCGGCGGAGCCTCTAAGCGGTTTTTCGCTGTAAAGGGAGCGGGGCTTAAGCCTCTATGCGGGATTCTGATAGCGGTTTGCGATGATATTGACCCATGCAAAGCTATAGCCTCCTGGCGTCAGTTACGAGCAGCCACAGGTAGGATGGCATGCGACCATCCCAACCTGCGGAACATCCCCAGAAGTGGTCCCCTTAGGAGCTACGTCCGTGCGCCCGAGGGCCGCGTCTTCGTCATCGCGGACTACTCCCAAATAGGGCTCAGGATTGCGGCCAAAATCTCTGGCGATAAGGAGATGCTCTCCGCCTATGCCGAAGGCCGGGACCCCCAGACGCTCGGAGGCAGCGTTCGGCCCGCCTATAACATCCCAGTCCTCCTCGTTTAGAGCAAGAGCGAGGGGCAGCGCATGGCGACCCCAAACGGGAGGCGAGGCCCTGGGAAGAGAAGATCGCGGAGTGCTCCCGCCTCAGGAGCGCCTATCAAGATCGGCAGGCAGCGGGGCTCATGACGCTCGAGGAGTTAGCCTCCAAGCTCGCGAAGCTAGAGGAAACCCGCAGCGTCGCGGCAGCGGAACTCGAGGCGCTGGAGGCTCGTGGGAAGCGCTTGCGTGAGCTCGAAGCCGACCGCGACGCCCTCGTGGCCTCCTACGCAGAGGCGGTACCTGAGGCGTTGGACGGACTCTCGGGAGAGGAACGCAGCAGGGTCTACCGGATGCTGCAGCTGGAGATCAGGCCCGATCCGGAGGGATACGAGGTCAGCGGGGCGCTTTGTAATAGAAAGCCGACGGGCAGATGTCGTTCAAGATGCAGTTCGGGCAGTCGGGTTTGCGGGCTTTGCACGTTCGGCGGCCGTGCAGGATCAGGAGGTGAGAGAAGACGGTCCAGTCTTCCTGGGGGACCAACTTCATGAGGTCCTGTTCTATCTTTATGGGATCTTGCTGCTCCGTTAGGCCGAGCCTGCCCGAGACGCGTCGGACGTGGGTGTCCACGACGATGCCCTCGTCCACGCCGAAGGCGTTGCCGAGAACGACGTTGGCCGTCTTGCGGCCGACGCCGGGCAGCGCAACTAGTTCTTGCATGGTGCGGGGCACCTCTCCCCCGTGTTCATCGACGAGGACGCTCGCCATGCCCCGTAGGGAGCGGGCCTTGTTGCGGAAGAAGCCAGTGGGACGGATGTCCTCCTCGAGTTCAGTGAGGGAGGATTCTGCGTAATCTTCGGCTGTGCGGTACTTCGCGAACAGGTCCTGCGTCACGCGGTTGACCTGTACGTCGGTGGTCTGGGTGGAGAGTATGGTCGCCACAAGGAGCTCCAGCGGGTTCGCCCAGTCAAGCTCGGTGCGCGCGTCTGGGTACTCGGATTTGAGGCGGGCTACGACTTCCGGGGCTGGCGCTGGTGATGGGTTCACGATGGCCGAAGATTATACCCTGTTCTAAACTGTCTCCGTGAAGGACCACGACAGAGAGGAGCCCGCGCATGGCCGAGGTCACCTTCGACTACCAGAACATGATGGAGGTGGAGGGCGGGCTGCAGAGCGGGGAGCTGGACGAGATACAGCTGCGCTTGCGAGAGGCCGCAGACGAGCTTCTCGGGGACCCGCCGGGCTTTATGCGGTTGCCGAAGACCGCCGAGTACGCTGAGGCTTCGGCGCGGGTCGCAGAGGAGATACGGGGCTCGGGGGCGACGGACTTTATTCACGTCGGCATCGGAGGGTCGGCCCTTGGACCCATGGCCGTACACAAGGCGCTCAGCCATCCGTTTTACAACGCGCTCTCGGGCGACGACCGTCGCGGCCCGCGCATGCACTTCGCTGAGAACACGGACCCCGCGACGCTTTCGTCCATCCTCGACCTCGCCGACCCCGAAGGAACCTACGTCAACGTCGTCACAAAGTCGGGCTCGACAGCCGAGACGATGGCGAACTTCCTCGTGATCCGGGGCGTACTTGTAGACTCTTTGGGAGACTTCGGTTTCCAGGGACGCATCATCGCTACAACCGACCCCGAAGAGGGATTCCTCAAGCAGATAGCCGACCGCGAGGATCTCAAAGTCCTCCCGATACCCGCCGACGTGGGCGGACGGTTCTCGGTCCTCACGCCTGTTGGTCTTTTGCCCGCGGCCGTGGTCGGGCTCGACATCGACGCCATGCTCGCGGGGGCTGCGCAGTGCGTGGACGAGGTGAACGAGCAGGGGGCGGAGCACCCGGCGGTCGTCGGGGCGGCGATGCACTACCTCATGGACACCGCGCGGGGGCGCAACGTCAGGGTCATGATGACCTACGCCGACGCGCTGGAGCGGCTCGCGGCCTGGTTCGTGCAGCTCTGGGCGGAGTCGTTGGGCAAGGACGGCAAAGGCTCAACGCCGCACGGTGCCGTAGGCACCACGGATCAGCATTCTCAGGTCCAGCTCTACATGGAGGGCCCGGAGGACAAAGTCATCGAAATCGTCGAGGTCGAGGATCATCCGCGGGATCTGACGATACCAGAAGCCTACGATGACCTCGAAGGCGTCGGCTACCTCGGGGGACATTCCATGGCCGAGCTCCTCAACGTCGAGTGCGACGCCACGCGCCAGGCCCTCACCGAGGCCGGCCACCCCAACTCGACGATGAAGCTCGGCGCGACGAACGAGGAGAACCTCGGCTACGTGTTCCAGGCCCTCGAAGTACAGACGGCGATAGCCGGCTCTCTGTACGGCGTCAACGCCTTCAACCAGCCGGGCGTCGAGGCCGGTAAGCAGATCACCTACAAGAGGATGGGAAGACCGGGATATTAGTTAGGCTAAAGGCTTCAGGTAAGGAGGTGCGGGGAGCGGCTGCCGTTCGTTTAGGCTATCCTTCTGCATCCGTGCCCGGTGCTAACCGCCGGCCGAGCCGTTTGTCTCTGCCCGCATTCTCCTGAATCCTTTGGCTTGTAGTCGCGATTCTAAGCGCTATCTCAGCCTCTTCTCAGTGATCGCTAAGGCTTCGGCGTCACACTACGTCTCGTAGGCACACGACGAACGGAGGAACGACGATGGACGGGAAGAGGCTTATTCGCCAGCGCGATTGCCGAACACGATGGCCCCGACGAGCGATTCGGCCGAAAGCGCTTGCTGGTTACGACCCTGCTGGGCATCTGCATGTCGGCGGCGCTCGTATCCGGCGCATGCGGGGCAGATGCGACCTCAGGCAACAAGACCCAAGGGGCGGCTAAGGGTAGGGTAAACTCCGCGACTTACGGCGGCCTGGGACACCTGCCGCAAGGGAGCGAGCCCGTGAAGCTCGATCCGGCGGACTTCACCACGCACATCGAAACCCCTACTGGCCGATGGCCCCAGGAGATAAGTGGGTCTACAAGGAGACCGACGGTAAGGGGACGCAGTACCACGTCGAGGTGACCGTCACCGACCACACCACGACCATCGCCAACGGGGTCGAGGACAGGGTCATCCACGACGTCGTTAGCCGGAACGGGCAGCCCGTCGAGATCACATACGACTGGTACGCCCAGGATGGGGCCGGCAACGTCTGGTATCTGGGCGAGGACACCGCCGAGTACGAGAATGGCAAGGTGACGTCGAGGGCGGGCTCCTTCGAGGCCGGCGTCGATGGGGCGCAGGCTGGGATCATCATGCCGGCCCATCCCAAAGACGGTATGGCCTACCGCCAGGGTTACTACAAGGGCGAAGCGGAAGACAAAGCCGAGGTCATGAGCACCAAGGAGCAGGTCGAGGTCCCCTTCGGCCACTTCACGGGGGCGCTGTTGACCAGGGACCTTGTCCCGTCGGAGCCCAAGGTCTCCGAAAACAAGCTCTCTCTACGCGAAAAACGTTGATCCCGTGCTGGACGTACAAACCTCCGGCGGCAGCAGCCGCGACGAGCTCATCAGCTACACCCAAGCAGATTAGCCGGCAATCGAAAGCCACAACGAGCGGGGAGCCGTCAAAGATGTGGTTCCCCGCCTCGTAGCCTTGTGGCGTTCTACTTCACCACCACTCCGAACACTACCGGCGCGGACCTGCCGTGAAATGGGGACACTTCCCTGTCTCTGACCACGCACCAGAACGCCGGGTTTTTCTGCCGCAGTTCGCCGAAGGCACGGTTTCTCTCTACGTCGTCGGCTAGGAGCATGCCCCCGTTTCTGAGGTGGGGCCATACGGCGTCGAACTCGCGGCGCATGTTTTTGTGGGTATGGAGACTGTCGTGGACGAAGAGGTCAACCGTGGGGATCTCCTTAAGGAGCCAGGGCAGGACGCTGGCGCTGGTTCCACGGTGCAGTCTCCACCGGCCGCGCAGTCCGTCCGGAACGGCGATGCCCCAGAACCTCTCGTACCGTCTTCTCAGGGGCGGAAGGTCCACGCTGTGGAGCGTGCCGCGGCCGTTCTCTTCCATGGCTCTCAGAATGAAGGCGGAGCTCACGCCGTAGGCAACCCCGGTCTCGAGCACTACCTCGGGCGAGGTCAATCGGCATGCCAGGTAGCAGAGACGCGCCGTAAGCGAATCGGCGGCCCAGTGGAGCATAAACGTGTCCTCGTTGCGGATGTCCGCGAGAAGGCGGCGCGTGTTCTCCTCCATCTCCCCGAGCGCGGGCTCCTCTAGAACCTCAGAAACGTTCCCGAAGCGTGCTACGAGGTCGTCGAGTGCCGTCTCCCATCCGACCGTTTCGTAGGATGGGGGCTTCGTCAGAACCCGTTCCACCAGAGCCTCCACGTCACCGGACAGGACGCCGCGTAGCTCTCCCAGTCGACGGGAGGACAGCGTTCTGGTCGCGGGCGGAGATCCGGAACTCGTGATGTTTGACTCCTCTCTGTCGATCCTGGTCAAGCCGGGAAGATGATACGCCATCGTTGGGCTGTCGAGAAATCGGGAGGCAGCTTGGGAAGCCAACGAAGGATGCATGAGTCGCATCCCTGGTCAGGCTATGATACCGGAGTTGTCCAGGTTGTGAGCCGGGTATAATGGGGTCTTGTCGCAGTAAGCGGAGAAGAGGACTCTCGATTATGAAGTGGCTCAAGGTTTATGGTCTTCCCAAACTTCCGCTGTTTCTGGCGCGGTGGGCGATGCGGCTCGGCTTGCCAGGTCCTACGTGGTACAAGTGGAAGGCCGCCTCGGCGGGGACCGGCGTTATTCTGGACGAGATGATCCGGGCCGCCGACGACCTGGGCTACGACGGCCAGAAGGTCGGAAAGCTCGCCATGAGCCGTATAGGCGAGAAGCAGGGTTCTGACCTTCGCGAGCAGCTCGGCGTAAAGACGATGAAGGATACCGTCGACGTGGTCATGCTCGCCAACCGCTTTTTCGACATCGAGATCACGCTGACCGAGACCAAGGAGGGCGAGTACGTGATCAACGCCGACCGCTGCCCGTGGTTCGGCGGGATGGGCAACGAGGGTGTCCCCGGCTGGGACGTGAAGCCCTGCGCGGCCTTCTCCACCTACGAGAAGGCGATGGTCAGCGCCATAAACCCGAACGTCAAGCTTTCTTACACCGAGAAGCGGACCACCGGAGGCCACACCTGCCGCGGCGTCTACCGGTACCACGATGAAGAACTGGGCGACGGACCATCCACGGGCGTCACCCCCGAGATGGTCAGCATCGGCAAGAAGCCCAAGCAGTAGGTGGCTGCTTGGGCTTCTTGCCGATGGCCTGCGGCGTTTGCGACGGGCTGCGCCACATCGTAGAGCGCGGCGAGTTCTGGACGCTCGCGCTCAACCTCAACCAGAACCTTCCGGGGAGGACTTTACTGGTGCTAAACCGTCACCGCGAGCACGTCTCCGGGCTCACCGCCGAAGGGTGGACCGGTCTCCATCCCTGTATCGCAAGGACTACTGCGGCGCTGGACGACCTGTTCGGGCCCGACCAATACAACTTCGCCTTCCTTATGAACCTCGACTCGCACGTGCACCTGCACGTAGTACCCCGTTACGCTTCACCTCGGACGTGGCGTGGTGAAACGTACACGGATCAGCACTACGGTTCGCTTTTCGGTACGGAGCAACGGCCCGCATCGGAGGAGGACTTGACCGCGCTTGCGGACACGTTGAGAAAGCGCCTGTAAATCAGCGGTGCGGTGGTTAGCTGACGAATCACTACGACCGACGGGGAGTGCGATTAAAGACTCTAGCGATACCGAACCCGGGAGGAAACCTGCACCATCTTTACCTCGTTGAACCTGGAATTATGGAGAGGCCGAACACGTCGTAGTCCATGAATTCCTGTTTTCGCGGGAATGACTGCGAGGATGGCACGAACCGGAGAAGCCCAGGGCGAAGTAGCCTCCGGGCCTCTCCAGCAAGCCGTCCAGCCGGTGTGATCCTAGGTCGATACCGGCGTCTCCGCCTTTCCGAACAGACGCGCGTGGTCGCGGGCGAAGTCGGCGAAACCGTGCGGCTCGCGGCCGATCAGGGCTCTTACCGTGCCGGTGGTCTGCTCTTGCATGCCCTGGCGGAGGAACCCGAACACCGTGACGATCTGGTCGGCGACGAACTCGGGTAGTCCCTGTTCGATCATGCTCTGCCGCGCCGCCTCATCAGGCACGGAGACGAACTGGACGTGCCGGCTGGTCGCCGGGGAGAGATCTTCCGCCACGCTCTGGAAGGTGATCCCCTCCGGGCCCGTAAGCGTGTAGGTTACCCTGTCGTGCTCGTCTCCGGTGAGGGCACGGCGGCCACCGCAGCGACGTCCTTCGGGTCGATCATCGAGACGCTCGCCCCTCCTGCCGGTAGGAACATCATACCGGTTTGCCCTATGGCCTCGGCTGAGCCGAGCAGGTTCGCCATGGAAAAGGCTGGCCGCAGGATGACCAGGGGAAGCCCTGCCGCCTGCAGGTGCTCCTCGATCCGGCCGTGCCAGTCCCAGAATGCCACCGGAGACCCTACCTCCGCCCCGAGCGCGGAGAGCTTTACGATCCGGCGAACCCCGGCCTCCTGCGCCAGGTCGATCACGCGCGTCTCGTACTCGACCTGGCGTGGCTGGTTGCCGCACGCGAGGAAGACGCCGCTTACGCCATCGAGCGCGGCGCGGATCGATGCCGGATCTCCGAAATGACCGACCGCCAGATCGACGTCGTCGCCGAGCATCGCCGCGGCCTTGCCCGGGTCCCGCACGAAGGCGCGAACCTGCATGCCGGGCTCTCGCAGTACGTTGACCACCCGCGACCCAACGTTGCCGGTCGCCCCGGTCACCAGTATTTTCGTCATCACTTGACTTTCCTCTCTGCCGGGCCGGTTTCACAGCTCGGCGGTATGTTGCGGTTGAAGCGAAAGAGGTTGTGCGGGTCGCGGCGGTGCTTGAGACGGACCAGCCGCTCCCAGTTCCCCGGCGTGTAGGCGGCGCGGACCCTGTCCCCGGCGGGGTTCTCCTCCATGAAATTGAGGAACGTCTCGCCGGTCCTGTACGGGCGGATCGCCGCGGTCAGGCGGGCTATACGGTCCTTCACACCCTGCTCCATCTCCGGGGTAAAGGTCGCCCCGATGGCGTTGAGCGAGAACCGGGCGCTGCCGCTGCCCATAAGGTTCAGGTGTTCTGGTGCGAGTGCTAGGGCGCCACCGAGCCTGCGAAGTTCCAGGATGGTGAGGGGAGATCCCGGCCCGGCGCCCGCGACCCCGACGAGGGCGTCTATGGCCCCCAGTGAGAGGTCGGAGAGCAACTCGGCGTGCTGGACGACGGCCAGCGGGTCCACGGGATCCATGCTGATCTGGTCCATCTCCGACACCGGCATCTCTCGGAAGGTGTCGATGATGGGCTCACCGAGCCCATCGCGTACGGGCCGGAACATCTCCCCCCGTCCTCAGGCTTTTCGCCGCAGTAGCAACCCTTGACCACGACGACGGACCGGCCCCGAAGCGGCTCAGGGAGGCGCGGCAGCGGCGGGATGTTCATGAGGGTAACGGCCGCGGTCATCTCGTCCGGGAGCCCCACGCTCCAGCGGGCGTAGGCGTCCAGCACCTCGCGTGCCTTCTCCACCGGATAGAAGATGCTGCCACCGTAGACGGTCGCGAGCGGGTAGAGCCGGAACTCCAGCGAGGTGACGATCCCGAAGTTGCCCCCGCCGCCCTTGAGGCCCCAGAACAGGTCAGCGTTCTCGTCGGCGCTCACGCGCACCAGTTCACCGCCTGAAGTGACGACCTCGGCCTCCGTAACGCGCGCCGAGTTCAGGCCGTACTTGCGTCCGAGCCAGCCGAAGCCGCCGCCCATCGTGTAGCCGACGACGCCGATGTGGGGGGTCGATCCCGCCAGGCCTGCGAGGCCGTGGACATGGGCGGCCGGGATCACATCCTTCCACAACGCCCCCGCCTCGACCCTCACCGTCCGGGAAACGGGGTTCACGCGCACACCCCTCATGCGGGATGTGTTGATGAGCAAGCCCCCGTCAGCCGGCGTTCCGACGCCATGGCCAGTCGCCATCACGCCGACGTCGAGTCCCTCGTTCCGCGCGAAACGGACGGCGGCTATGATGTCGGCCGCAGCCTCGACCACAACCACCACGGCCGGCCTCTGGTGCGCATTTAGGTTCCACGCCGTGCGCGCCTCGTCGTACCCCTCCTCATGCGGACGCAGCAGCGCACCCCGTAACCGCGGCCGCAGCCACTCCACCGTTTTCGCGTGGATTTCTTCGGTTTGCAAGGTCATTTATGTCCTTCCTCTCGCCCTACCCAGGCGTTCCCTCTTTGCGCTTGTCAGATCGAGCCGGCCGGGACCGCCAGAAGCGGCCCTGGCGCAAGCGGCGTCGGGGCGGCACCTACGCCGCTCTCGTTTGCCGGCGTTCCGCCTCGTTGAAGGCGTGTCGCCTGGCCTCCTCGGGGAGCCATTCCAGGCGGTCCAGGTGCCCGCAATCGGGACATCTCAGCGCCCGAACCACGTCGCCCGTGGCCGCCGGCTCGCGGTCCTCAATCTCGCCGGTCCGGCCGCAGTAGCAGGTCTCCAGCATCTTGCTCACCTCCTTCGCTGGCTCTGTCGGTTGCTCGTTCGTGTCTGGCACGAGCTTCGATGCGGGGTTTTCCGCCCGCTGCTTCGTTCTGGCTCTATGGTGCCTCTCTCACCCGCGTGCTCCCAGCGACGATTCGAACAGGAGCTAGAACAACCACCCAAACAGTGGCGTGTTACGATGTTTCCGGGCGGCCCGTGGGCAAGGAGACGGACGAAGTGGACACTGGCACCGGACTCTCATTCGGGGATCTACTCCGGCGCCAGCGCGATATGGTCGGGCTCACCCAGGAGGACCTGGCCGAACGGACGGGCCTCACCTCCCAGGCCATCAGCCTGCTCGAGCGCGGTGAGCAGCGCCGCCCCCAGAGGTACACCGTCCAGAAGCTGGCCGAGACCCTGGGGCTCGAAGGGCGGCAACTCGCGGAGTTCGAGTCGGCTGCCCGTAGTCCCTCCGCCCGTCGGGCGGGCGAGCCTCCCCGCCTGGGCCTTCCCGTGCCCCCGACGCCGCTGATCGGTCGCGAAGACGAGGTCGCGGCCGTGGCGGGCCTCCCCACGCGCGAGGACGTGCGGCTGCTGACGCTGACGGGTCCAGGCGGTATCGGCAAGACCCGACTTGCCTTAGAGGTGGCCGGGCGCCCGCACGAGGCTTTCGCCGACGGCGTGGTCTTCGCGCCCCTGGCGCCCCTGGGGGATGCGGCCGTGGTCCCATCCGTCATCGCCAGGACGCTGGGCATCAGGGAGATAGCGGGCCAGGCTCTGCCTCAGACCGTAGAGCGGCATCTGCGGGACAGGCGGATGCTGGTGCTGCTCGACAACCTCGAGCATTTGCCGGCGGCCGTTCCGATGGTGGCAGACCTGATCGGCTCGTGCCCGGGGCTGACGGTGCTGGCGACGAGCCGGGCGCCGCTGCACCTCACGGGCGAGCACCAGTTCCTCCTGCGGCCGCTGTCCTCTAGCAGGGCAACGCACCCCGAGTCTACCGGCGTCCCGACGTGGCCCGAGGTCATGGAACTCTTCCGCCAGCGGGCCAGGGCCGTCGCGCCCAACTTCGAGCTTTCCGCGGCGAACGCGTCCACTGTGGCGCGGATCTCCCGGAGGCTCGACGGCTTACCGCTGGCCATAGAGCTTGCGGCGGCGAGGGTCAAGCTGTTCTCGCCGAAAGCGCTGCTGGACAGGTTGGATCTCGGCCTGCAACTACTCGCGGGCGGGGCGCGTGACCTGCCCGAACGCCAGCGGACGCTGCGCGACACGGTGGCCTGGAGCTACGACCTCCTGGCCGAGGACGAGAAGCTACTGTTCGGGCGCCTCGCCGTCTTCTCCGGGGACTTTTCTCTGGGAGCGGCCGAGGCCGTCTGCGGTCCCGAAGCGGAAGGGGACTTTCTGGAGACGCTGGCCTCCCTCGTGGATAACAGCCTGCTTGTGTCGCGAGCCGAAGCCGCCGCGAGAGAGGAGGACGAGGAGTCACGCTTCGCGATGCTTGGCACGATCCGCGAGTACGCCGCTGAGCGCCTCCGGTCCAGCGTCGAGGCCGGGGAGATACACCGCGCCCACGCGCTGTACTACCTGGCGTTGGCCGAGACAACGCAGCCGGAGATGCTTGTGCCTACGCAGCGAGAGTGGTGGTGGAGGCGACTGGAAGAAGAGCACGACAACCTGAGGGCGGCGCTCCGCTGGGCCGTCCGAAGCCGGGAGGGAGACACGGCAACACGACTCGCGCTGGCGTTGTGGCGGTTCTGGAGCGCGCGCCACCTGAGCGAGGGCTTACGCTGGTTGGAGGCCGTCCTGACGGTGGGCGGAACCGGAGGGGCCGAGCCCGAGGAACAGGCACGCAGGCGCGCGTTCCTGCTCCTCGTAGCGGGGATCCTGACCACGAGACACGGCGACTACGACCGCGCGGTCGCGCTGGACGAGGAGAGCCTTGCCCTGTATCGGGAACTGGGCTACAGAAAAAGCACGCATGGTCCGCTGCGCGAGCTGGGGACCGTAGCGTACTATCGGGGGGACTACGAACGGGCGGTGCATCTCCACGAACAGGCCCTCGCCATAGCCCGGGAGTTCGGCAATGCTTCCGGCTTAGGCCTCGCCGTCTGCAACCTGGCGGACACCTTGCGCGCCCGGGGAGACCTCGAACAGGCCAGGTCTCTGCTAGAAGAGAGCCTCGCTTCGTTGCGACAGCAAGAGCAAAGGCTTTCCATCAAGCGACGGCTGCCAGTCATCAACGCGATCGTCAACACGCTTACCAGACTCGGGAGCATACAGTGCGAGACGGGCGAAGATGCGCGGGCCGCTAGCTCTTACGGAGAGAGCCTGCAGCTGATGTGGCGCTACGTCGGCAGGGCATACGAGACCGCGTCCTGCCTGGGGGGATTGGCCCGGGTGGCGAACATGCAGGGTCGGCCCCAGCAGGCAGCGTGGCTCCTGGGTGCGTCCGCCGCCCTGGGCGACGAGATGGGCACGCCCCTCACGCCCATCGCCCGCGCGGACCACGATCATGCCTCCGCCACCGCCCGCGAGGCGCTAGGCGAAGAAGCGTTCGAGGCCGCCTGGGACGACGGCCACACGACGCCCCTCGAAGGGTCCATCGCCACCGCCCTGGAGATGTAAGCACGCTCCGGCCTGCGGCCCAAGCTCGTCAGCCCGACGCTTCGCGCCTTGTCAGCAAGTCAGGTCTCGTGGTCGATAGTTAGCCGGTTAACTATCTCGGTAAGGCTCTTCTTCACTCAGGTTCGCGGGTGTCGACGGGTGGCGCTACGGGCGCCCGGCTTGATCAGCTGACG
Source organism: Rubrobacter sp. (assembly GCA_036520255.1). GTDB lineage: Bacteria > Actinomycetota > Rubrobacteria > Rubrobacterales > Rubrobacteraceae > Rubrobacter_D. The sequence continues at coordinate 12,644 of DATDKB010000180.1, forward strand.
AGCCGCCCGCAGGACGACAGGCTGAAGTACTGACTACAGCAGAGAGCAGCGCAGATGGTCCAAGTGGCACCATGCACCGCATGAACGCCTACTCACAAGACCTCGGGAAGAAGATCGTCGAGGCTCTCAGGCGAGGCACCACCAAGACCGAGGCCCCGCCTACTCCTTCGGGGTGAGCCGCACCTCGGTCAAGCGCTACGCAAGCTCGCAGAGCAGGGACGCCCTCTCGCCCCGAAGAACAGACCCGGATCCAAGCCCAAGATAAAAGATCGTTGGGAGCCTCAGAACGCGAGGAGTCCTAAGGGCGGCCTGGAGGATGGTGGTAGCCACAGAGGTCGACCTAGATAGACTGGTGTTCGTGGACGAGATGGGCACCAACGTTTCGCTTTCGCCGCTCTACGCTTGGTCTCGTAGGGGTGCGAGGGCCTTTGGCAGCGCTCCGAAGAACTGGGGCAAGAACGTGACTATGCTGGCGAGCATCACCCATCGAGGGTTAGGTCCGTGCCTGGCGGTCGAAGGGGCAACCACGAGGTAGGTCTTCGAAGCCTACCTGGAGCACGTCTTGGCACCGACCCTGAGGCCCGGACCGATGGTGGTCGTGGACAACCTCTCCGCTCACAAGGGCGGGAGGGTCAAGGAGATCATCGAGGGGAGAGGCTGCGAGCTTATATACCTGCCGCCTTACTCTCCGGACTTCAACCCGATCGAGCAGGCGTTCTCGAAGGTCAAGGGGCTCTTGCGAGGAGCCGGGGCGCGCACCCGCGAATCGCTGATCGAGGCGATGGGTCGTGCCCTGGAGGCGGTGTCGGACGCAGACGCCCGGGGGTACTT
>DATDKB010000181.1:0-2690 GCA_036520255.1 Rubrobacter sp.
GGCGGAGGCCATGTCGAGCGGTGACATCTCGTAAGCCCCCAGTACGATGGAAGGCTTGGGATGCGCGGGGAGGTCCACGGTGATGCCGCATCTCCTCGCAACGTCGGCGATCCTCTCGGGACCGTTTTTCAGGCCCCTGCCCTCTGCGTTCATCGCGAGGTCGGCGAACACCGTGTTGTCCGACCACCAGAGCGCTTCCTTTAGGCTGATCTCGCCGCGCACGATCCCATCGTAGTTCTGCACCTTCCACGGTTCGGGCTTGTCGAAGCCGACATCGACCTCGTACGTCTTTTTCTCGGACATATACTTGGTGTTCGGATCGATGCCCTGCTCCAAGGCCGCGATGAGGGCGAAGACCTTGAACGAGCTGCCCGGCTGGCGCCTTCCCTGGGTGGCGAGGCTAAACTGCGAGTTCTCGTTTCTGTCCCCGATCATGGTCTTTATCCGGCCCGTACCCGGCTCTATGGAGACGAGGGCGAGGTCCGGGTCGTCGGCGTTGGGCAGATATCCGGCAGGCCCGTACGCGATGTCGTGGGCCGCTACCTGACCTCTCAAGTCTATGGTCGTGTACACGCTGAGGCCGCCCTGGAGGGCGGTGTTTGCCCCGTACCTTTGAATCAACTCGTCGTGCGCGTACTCGGCGAAGTCGCGGGTTAGTGCAGGACCCGAGAACCCAGACTGGGTCGGCAGGTTCATGGGCCAGTCCTCTGGCATCGGTGCCCCGAGTGCCGCGTTGTAATCCTGGCTCGTAATGTAGCCCGTGTCGAACATCTTCTTGAGTACCAGGTTTCGCTAGTACTGTGCCCCTTCGCGGTCCTCCCCGAGGGTGGACGGGGACCAGAGGAGCCCGCCCAGGGTAGCCGACTCCGCGATGCCCAGGTCCTCGACCGACTTGTTGAAGTAGGTCTCGGCGGCGGCTTCGATCCCGTACGCGTTGCTGCCAAAGTAGACCGTGTTCAGATAATCGGCGATGATCTGGTCTTTCGAGTCCTCTTTGCGTTCTACTTCGAGGGCGATAAGGGCTTCTTTGACCTTCCTGGTTATGGAACGGTCTCGCGACAAATACGCGTTCCTGACGTACTGCTGGGTGATGGTGCTCGCCCCCTCGACCGCCTCACCCGCCCTGATGTCGACGTAGAGTGCGCGCATGACCCCCACAGGTCCACCCCGCTGTGCTCCCTGAAGCGCTCGTCTTCCTTGGCGACCACGGCGTTTAGCAACTGCGGCGGCATCTCCGAGAGCGACGACGTCTTACGGTTCTGGCCCTCGAAGATCGTGCCGATCACACGCCGCGAATCCTCGTTTTCTCCGAGCGGCGCCGAATAGATGTACGTGGGGTGGGTCTCGTAGATCCGCGGCTCGTCGAGCTTCTGCACGCTCTTGATGAGCCCCAGATAGCCGCCAGCTGCGAACGCCACCCCCCCGACCAGCATGCACAGAAAAAAGATGCCAATTCTCCGCAAGATCTTGGAGGCTGGACCCTTCCGTGAGACCGTGCGCTCTTTGCGGTGCTCCGGTAAACGGACCGGTCGTCGGGCCTTTCCGACCCCCTTGCTGCGACTGGTTTTGCTGTGGGTGCAGGCCATCGAGCCGCTATACTACACTACGTCGGGCAAGGTTCCATTCATATTGCGAGAAGGTTGCGATCTCTTAATGAACAGAGATACCGGGCATGATTTCATCTACAAGAACGCGGTCGATGTGATACCACGCGAGGAGCTCGACCGCCGGCTCGCGGGCGGCGAGACGCTGCGGGTCAAGCTGGGGATAGACCCGACTGCCCCGGACATCCATCTCGGCTTCGCCGTCGTTTTGAGGGAGCTGCGGGCTTTTCAGGACCTCGGGCACGTGGCGGTGCTTGTCATAGGGGATTACACGGCTCGGGTCGGGGATCCTTCGGGACGTTCCAGGGAGCGTCCCATTCTCTCGCCCGATCAGATCGATGAGAATACGCGGACGTACCTCGAGCAGGCGTATCTCATTCTGGACCGGGACCGGACGGAGGTACGGCGCAACTCGGAGTGGCTCGCGCCGCTCACGATGGCCGACATCATCAACCTCACGCGCGCGACCACGGTCGCCCGTATTCTGGAGCGCGACGACTTCGCCAAGCGGTACGCCGCGAAAGGTCCGATCACCTTGACCGAACTCCTCTATCCCTTGATGCAGGCTTACGACTCGGTCGCCATGGACGCCGACGTCGAGCTCGGCGGCACCGACCAGCTCTACAACCTGCTCATGGGCCGCCAGGTGATGGAGTACTACGGCAAGCCGCCCCAGTGCGTCGTCACCACCCCGCTCCTCGTCGGCACGGACGGGAAGGTCAAGATGAGCAAGTCCGTCGGCAACTATATAGGCGTTACCGACCCGCCGGGCGAGATGTTCGGCAAGACCATGAGCATCCCCGACCACCTCATGCCCGACTACTTCTCCCTCCTGCTCGACCGGTCGATGCCCGAAGGCGAGCCCGTCGAGCAAAAACGCGAGCTTGCGCGCTCGCTGGTAAGCGCTTTTCACGGTGACCCTGCGATCGCCGACGCCGAGAACAGCTTCGACGCCGTCGTGCGCCGCCAGGTACCCGACGATGCGCCCGTTGTCGAGTTGCCAGATCAGGAGGAGATCTGGATAGTTGACCTTATCGCCCTCGCCGGCTTCGCCAACACTAACGGCGAGGCCCGCCGCTTCATCAA
>DATDKB010000182.1:0-6475 GCA_036520255.1 Rubrobacter sp.
TGCTCACGAGGTGGGTCGCCCAGACGGGATATACCGGGTTCTACATGCGGGTACTCTCGGAGGGGATCGTGAGATCCGGCGACGCGTTCGAGCTCATCGCGCTCCATCCCGAACACATCTCCGTAGCCGCAGTCAACGACATCGTCTTCGGGCGGGCCGAGGACGAACGCCTGATCCAACGTCTCGCGAATCTCCCCGAGCTTGGTGCCGACGGCCGCGCCCTCTTCACGGAGCGTCTAGGAAGAGGGGAGAAGGTCACCCCATGAGCTTGAAGGTCCGCATCATCCCTTGCCTCGACGTGGACGCCGGCCGCGTCGTGAAGGGAACGAACTTTACCAACTTGAGGGATGCCGGGGATCCCGTGGAGCTTGCCGCCCTCTACGACAGGGAGGGGGCGGATGAGATCGTGTTCTACGACATCATGGCCTCCCACGAGCAAAGGGATACCGCGGCGACGCTGGCCCGCCGCGCCGCCGAGGAGGTCTTTATCCCCTACACCATCGGCGGCGGCGTCAGGATGGCCGACGACATGCGCGCCATGCTGCGCGCCGGCGCCGACAAGGTCTCCGTAAACAGCGCCGCCGTCAGGAACCCCGATCTCATCACGGAGGGGGCGAAACGCTTCGGGAGCCAGTGCGTCGTGTTGAGCGTCGACGTCAAGCGGCGTGGCCACGCCCCTGGTTGGGAGGTCTATCTGAACGGTGGGCGGGTCAACACGAGGATGGATGCCGTCGGGTGGCTCGTCGAGGGGGAGAAACGTGGGGCTGGGGAGTTCGTCTTGAACAGCATGGACGCAGACGGAACCGAGAGCGGCTACGACCTCGACCTGATCTCCACCGTCGCCGAGAAGACGACGCTGCCCATAGTCGCCTCCGGTGGAGCCGGTAGCCCGGAACACATGATCTCGGCCGTACAGGCTGGCGCGGGCGCCGTGCTCGCGGCGAGCATCTTCCATTTCGGCGAGTACACGATAGCCCAGGTCAAGGAGCACATGAACCGAGCCGGCATCCCGGTCCGGCTGTCAGAACCCGAGCGGGAGGTCGAACGTGGCAGGTAGGTTCGAGGAGCCGGCGGCGCGATGACCCGGGCCGTCGAGAGGGTACGGTTCGACCGGAGTGGTCTAGTCCCCGTCGTCGCCCAGGACGTGGCGACGGGTGACGTGCTGACGCTCGCGTACGCGAACCGCGAGGCCGTCGAGAAGACGCTAGCGAGCGGCGAGGCCCACTACTACTCACGGTCTCGCTCCGAGCTCTGGCGCAAGGGCGCTACGAGCGGCAACACGCAGAGGGTGGTCGAGGTCAAACTGGACTGCGACGGTGACACGCTCCTCTACGTGGTCGAGCCCCGCGGCCCCGCCTGCCACACCGGCGAGAATAGTTGTTTTTTCACCAGCCTGGCCGGAGATGGGGTTGGGGTGGTGAGTGCCGGCAAGCAGGACGTCCTTTTCGGAACGATGGTCGAGCGGCTCGCGGGGACGATAGCGCAGCGCCACAGGGAGATGCCCGAGGGGTCTTACACGGTTTCCCTGATCGAGGGCGGGCCCGAGCGCCTGGCCCAGAAGGTGGGGGAGGAGGCCGTCGAGGTCGTCGTGGCCGCGCTCTCAGGCGAGAGATTGCCCGAAGAGGCCGCCGACCTCGTCTACCATCTGCTGGTGCTTCTGGAAGAACGTGGCGTCGGAACGGAGCAGATGGCGAGGGTATTGCATGACCGCCAAGGCTAGGACGAACCTGCTCCCATCGCTCGACGAGGCGCGCACGCTCGCTCGCACGTACGAGGTCGTGCCGCTCTACGCGGAGTTCATAGGAGATCTGGAAACCCCGATCTCGGCCGTCCTCAGGTTCGCCGGGGAGGACACGGTCTTCCTGCTCGAGAGCGCCGAGTCGGCAGAGAGGTTCGGCCGCTACTCCTTCCTCGGCTTCGACCCCAAGCGCACGCTCTCCTACAGGAACGGAATCTACACGGTCGTCGACGCCGACGGCGTGCGGGAGGTCCCCGCGAAGGATCCATTTCGCGGCCTGGCCGAGATCGTCGGCAAGAAAACCGTGGCTCCGCTACCGAACCTACCGGCCTTCGTCGGGGGCGCCGTGGGGTATTTCTCCTACGATTCCGTGCGTTACCTCGAACGCCTCCCCGACGCTCCCGAAGACGACCTCGACGTTCCCGAGGCCTACTTTGCCGTTACGGACACCCTGATCGTGTTCGACCACCTCAGGCACAAGGTTCTCGTGGTCTCGCTCGTCGACGCGGCGGGCCTGCGCGACGTGGAGGGCGAGGGGTTCTCCGCCGCCTACAGGCGGGCCGCCGACGACATACGCAGGATCTCGGAGCGTCTCTCGGCCCCGCTCGTGCGCCGGGCGCCGGATCTCGGCACGGGGTTCGAGATCTCCTCGAACTTCACCAGGGAACGCTACGAGGAGGCTGTCGAAGGGGCGAAGGAGTACATCAGGGCGGGGGACGCCTTCCAGATCGTCCCCTCCCAGAGGTTCGCTGCGGAGATAGGTGACCTAGATCCCCTCCTCCTCTACCGCGGCCTGCGCACGGTGAACCCGTCTCCCTACATGACCTACCTGAAGCTTGGCGGCCTCTCCCTCGTCGGCGCTTCCCCGGAACCCCTCGTGCGGGTCGAAAGACGGCGGGTGATGACCCGACCCGTCGCGGGAACCCGCGGGCGCGGCGCCACGCCGACGGAAGACGGCGCTTTGGCCGAAGAGCTTCTCGCCGACGAGAAAGAGCGTGCCGAGCACGTTATGCTCGTCGATCTCGGCCGCAACGACCTCGGGCGCGTCAGCGAGGTAGGATCTGTCGCCCTCGAAAGTTTCATGGAGATAGAGCGCTACTCGCACGTCATGCACATCGTCTCGACGGTCGAGGGAGATCTGCGCGAGGACCTGACGGCCCTCGACGCGCTCGCCGCCGCCTTTCCTGCGGGGACCGTCTCCGGTGCCCCGAAGGTGAGGGCGATGGAGATCATCGACGAGCTAGAGAGCACCCGCCGCGGCCCTTACGCCGGCGCCACGGGCTACTACGGTATCGACGGCCGCCTCGACACCTGCATAACGCTCCGCACGGCCCTCCTCAAAGGCGGCGTGGCCTATTTCCAGGCGGGAGGAGGCGTCGTCGCCGACTCCATACCCTCGCTCGAGTACGAGGAGACCCGCAACAAGGCGCGTGCCATGGAGCGCGCCCTAGAGGTCGCCCGCACCCGGGAGATGTGGCTGTAAGGGCGGTGCGCGAAACGCCCTATAACGTATCACGGCAACAGACACGACAAAACCTTCTGGAATCCTCTCTCCGCCTTGACCTTACCCCAAGAGGAGTGTTTATGATCGGCTCGTGATTGACGGTGGATAACGGGGCGTAATGTTCAGATTTGGGGACTTGTCCAGGTTGGCGCCGGTATCAGTCGAGGCGCTGCGCCACTACGATCGGCTCGGCCTGCTCGAACCGGCCCGCACGGACCCGTTGAACGGTTACGAATACCACGCGAGCGAACAGCTTCCCAGGCTCAACCGAAACCTCGTCTCGAAGGACCTGGGCTTCTCGTTTGAGCAAGTCTCGCTTCTGCTCGACGGGGACCTATCAATGGTGCAGATACGGAAGATGTAAGAGATGAAGCGCGATGAGGTCGGCCTGAGGGTGGTGGCCGAACAGCGACGCCTTGCGCTTCTACAAACGCGGCTGGAACAGGTTGAACGGGAAGATGGTTTGCTGGCCTACGAGGTCGCGTTGAAGCGGGTAGACGCACAAAGGGTAGCGTCGGTGCGCGAGGTTTTGCCCCGCTACAGCGACGTTGGGCGCCTGTTCGGTGAGCTGGGCGCCTACCGGCAGCGTCACGGCATAGTCGCGACGGCTTGGACTGCAGTGTGGTACGACCCTGAGCACAGGGAGAACGGGGTGGACGGTGAGGCGACGTTCACGACGGAAGACCGCCTGCCCGAAGACGGACGGGTACACGCAGGCGGGTTGCCCGCCATGGGCACGATGGCGTGTGCGGTGCACCACGGTTCCTTTGCCACCGTGGGCCAGGCGTACTCCGCTCTCATGACTTGAATAGAGGGCAACGGGTATAGGATCCTGGGTCCGCATCGCGAGCTCTTCTTGCGCGGCGGCGAACAGGACAACCCCTACTACATCACGGAGATACAGTTCCCGGTCGCGAAGGCGGACTTGCCGGAGGAGCGCTGATGACCGCACCGAAGAAGATCGACCTGCGCAGGGAACTCAAGCACCTGTACTGGCCGTCGGCGAAAGAGGTCGTCGAGGTCGAGGTGCCCGAAATGCGGTTCCTTATGGTAGACGGCGAGGGTGACCCGAACACCTCCGAGGCTTTTGAGGAGGCCGTGGAGGCGCTCTACGCCCTCTCCTACGCGATCAAATTCGCCGTCAAGAAGCAAGAAGGGTTGGACTACCGCGTCATACCGCTGGAGGGCCTGTGGTGGACGGAGGACGAAGAGACCGATCTGGAGGAGGTCCTTGGAGACAAGAGCGCCTGGAAGTGGACGCTTATGATCCTGCAGCCGGAATGGGTGACCGAAGAACGCTTCGGGGGGGTGCTCGACTCCGTCCGACAGAAGAAGGGCCTATCCGCGCTCCCCGGGGTGAGGTTCGAGTGCATCCGCGAGGGGCGGGCGGCCCAGGTCATGCACGTCGGTCCTTTCGCCGATGAGGGACCAACCATCGAGCGGATCGACCGCTTCATCGGACAGCGCGGCGGTGAGATGCGCGGAAAGCACCATGAGATCTACCTGAGCGACTTCCGCAGGACCGCGCCGGAGAGGCTAAAAACCATCATCCGCCATCCGTTCGGGCGGTGACCTTCGCGGGGTCCGGAATCACAAGAACGGGCCGCTGGGTAGGTAAGGCGTGAGCGGTCCGAGCGCGCCGCGCACGCAGATGGGGCCGGCGGGCGAGAGCGAGAGCCCGGCCCCTAGCACCACCGGCAGCGCCCAGTTCTGGGAACTCGTGATCCAATGCACCTCGACATCCGCGTCCTTGCTCTCTGCGAGGCAAGACCACAGGAGGTCGATGGCTACCTCGGGCGTTGTGGCGGCGAGGAGGGCCGGCGATCCCTCCCAAACGACGGCGTAGCCTTGCCCTGACGAACCCTCGCTCACAAGCAGACGTGAGCCCGTACGCAGCATGAACTCTAGGTCCGGCCCGTGCGCGGCGCCACGGACAAGGCGGTCAACCTCGGCGGCGAGCTCGAGATCCGCCTCCGTCCCTTCTCTGGTCTTTAGTCCCACCGGCAACGATCCGCGGCGCACCTTGCCACCGGCCATGAGGGTCGGCCGTAGCGCGAAGCCGGCCAGGGCGTAGCGACGCATGGCGGCGGGGTTGGTCGAGGAGGCGATCATGGCCCCACGGCAACCCTCGGCGTAGAGGAGGGCGCGGTCGAGCAGCTCTTTCCCTAGCCCATCATCGCGGTACTCCTCGTCGACCGCGAAAAGGGAGAGCACCCATACGCTCTCGCGCACGAGCGCCAAGGCCACGCCGGCCACCCTGTCGCCGTCCACGGCTACCCAGGCGCCATCGGGGTCGTGCTCCAGTAAATGCCGGTAGCGTTTTGTACGCCGCCCGACCTCTTCGGCGCCCCGGTTCATCACCTGCTGCCGCTCTTCTGGGGTTGCGGGGAGGGCCTCGCTGCTAGCCCGGTAGACGCCGTCCGCGTCGGCGGTCGCCATCTTACGTACGAAAACGTGGTCCCTCATGGTCGTATGTTAACCGACTCTCACACCCGAAAGCGGCTAACTACGGCCCCCGCCAGTGGCTGATTTATTTGGCCTTCCGACCTCTTGCAGAAAGGCCGGAGGGCCCTTGTTCCGCTATACTCACTCCGCCATGTTGGGAGTTTCTCTCATGCTGTTAGGCTACGTGCTCGGCTCGGTGCCTACCGGGTACCTGGTAGGGCGGGTCCTCGGCGTGGACGTGCGCAAGGTCGGTAGCGGGAACATCGGTACGGCCAACGTGCTACGGGCCGCGGGGAAGCGGGCCGCCGTACTCACGCTGGCGGGCGACATGCTCAAGGGCTTCATTCCCGTGGTAACCGCCAGGCTCCTCGTGGCGAACCACTGGCTTATCGCCGCGGTCGCTTTCGCGGCGGTGGTGGGGCATTGCTGGCCCGTGTTCCTGCGCTTCAAGGGGGGGAAGGCCGTGGCGACGGGCGCGGGGACGACCATCGGGCTGGCGCCGATCCTGGGGCTCGGTCTCTTCGCCTTCTGGTGGGCGATCGTTCTGTTGAGCCGCTACACGTCGCTCGGCGCGATCTCCGTCATGGTCGTGAGCCCGGTGGTTTTCTGGCTTTCGGGCCAGCCGCTTACTTACGTACTGTACACGATCGTCGGGGGGGCGCTCGTTCTCTGGAGGCACAGGGAGAACGCGCGGGCCCTCATCAAGGGCACGGAGAGAAAGGTAGGAGAGCGGACCGAGAGGGGGAGCTAGTTGCTCCGCGAAGCGTACACGGACAAAACGATACTGC
>DATDKB010000183.1:0-9785 GCA_036520255.1 Rubrobacter sp.
CTCGCCTCTCTCGGCGAGAAAGCCCGCGCCCGTGGCGACCTGCAGAAAATCTTCCAGGTCGACTCGAACCGCGCCCTCCGCCGCGCCGCCGCCGAAGCCCTCGAAAGCCTGGAGCACGCAGCGCCTTGACGAGCTTCGCCCGTCAGCACGCTGCAGCCTTCGGCTTCCGCTTTCGGCACGCTTCGGCTAACGCCTCCGCTTCTCAGCACGCCGCCTGCGGCGGCTTTCAGCTTTCAAGAGGCCATACCTAGTATGTCTGGACGGTTATGCTTTCCGGCTGCGGATGTACGCCAAGCCTTCTGCCATCCGTCATTCCCGCGCAGCGGGAATCCACGAGTAGCAGATGATGTAGGCCCGTGCGCGGTGACGTTGCTATTCACCCGTGCTTGGCATCATCCCGGAGCGCCGCCCTGAGCGTCAAACTCGACCTCTGCCAACAACGGTTCTTCACACGCGGCCGGGCGAGACCGAAACGGCAAGAACCTGACAAGCCTGCAAAGCAGGCGTGCTGACAAGGCGCGAAGCGCCGGGCTGACAAGCTGACTACCTGACCTTCTTCTGGACGTTTTCGGGGGCGGACTTGACCTCGATCTTGCCCTCCCTCAGACGGGTCTCGTAGCGCGACTGGGGGAAGACGGCCGGGCCATCGATGACCTGACCGCTGCACAGGTCGAAGCGCGACCCGTGCAAGGGGCAGACCACGGTGTCGCCCTCACGCTCGCCCTGCTCCAGAGGACCGCTGAAGTGGTTGCAGATGGCCGCAATGGCGCAGACCCCGCCGCCCAAGGAGCGACTCATGAGCACGCCCACCCCTTCGACTTCCACCCTGCGCAGTTCGCCTTGCGCCAGCTCGTTTTCGCCAAGCACCGCCACAAACTCGTCGGGGCCTGCCTCCTGAAAGACGTTCCTATCCACGCGCAACCCATAATGGTAGGAGAGTTCTCCGCCGAGATGGGCGGCCATGCCGCTGATGGAGTACCCGGTCAGGAAGGTCAGGCGTCCGGCGTTTCTGCGTCCCGTGGCCCTCTGAACGAGCGAGACGATGCTGAGGAGGAGCCCGATCGTGTTCAAGAGCCCGTGCGCAACCCCCATCCGCCTGGATCCTCCGCTCAGGTACCGCCAGTCCGAGAGCCCGGTAACGGCCGCCCCGAGCGCTCCCAGAGTCCCGAATACCAGCGAGAGGTCGGCCGCGTGCCGCACGGGCTTCTTTCCCGTCGCAAGGTCGAGGCCGTCGAAGACGAGCGCGGCGGTCCAGGATCCGATAGGCACGTCCGTCATCACGGGATGCAACGGCGCCTCGAGCCAGACGCCGTCGAGCACGTTGCGCACCGTCGTGCCGCCGGCGTTGACGGCCTTCTGCACCTCGGGCTGTACGGCCTCACCGATCTCCTCCAGAAAGGGCAATTCCTCGACGATCCGTTGCATCATGGTTTGCGCCATCTCTTCCGCCTTTCAGTTTGGGAGCATGCGATCCTTATACCCACACGCTGATGATGCCACTCGGGCGCGGTACCCGCTACCCGCTCTCCGGTCCTTCGCGGGTAGTGACCCGCTTCTTCGTCGCGGTCAGGAGGGCTAGCCAATGCGCGATCAGGACGTACAGATAGAGCGTCAACGCGAGCGAGGCCACGACCGTGCCCCTCTCGTTCCAGAACAGGGGCCACTGCGCCGGGATGGCCTGCAACGCGAGCAGCAGGAAAGCGGGAGCCACCATACCCCTCGCTAGAAGCAGCAGAACGCCAGGACCCAGCAACACGAGGTAGTTGTGCCAGGCTATGGGCGAAGCGAGAAGCGATGCCGCGACGAGCACCCACAACCCGGCCTCAGGACCATGCCTGACCCTCATAGCAGTCAAGACGATCGTCCCGATCCCGAGCGCGTAGCCGATAGGCACCATCCAAGAAAGCGTCGCGACGTTCCGGGCGTACGAATTGTCCGTGAACAAGCGCGCCGCCGCCGCGGGCAGGGAGGCGTTGTCCCAGTAGGGGCTGACGGACCGGTCCCTCAACACCCCGATGTAATCGAAGGTCGCCCCGGGTCCGAGCACGACTATGCCGACGAGCGTGACCACGGCCCCCGAGACGAGCGTGGCCACCAGGGCCCGCCACCTGCGCCTCACGAACGGCCACAGGAGCACGGGCAGGAGCGAAGGCTTCAACGCCACGACCAGCCCCAGGGCCGCGCCCGAGAGCTCTTGCCTCTCCCGCCTGTCCGCCATCCAAGACGCCACGAGCCCAAGGGCGAGCACCGGATAGACCTGCCCGAGCGCTAGAGTGGCGAGTAGCGGCGAAGACAGCAAGAGCATCGCAACCCCAACCGCCGTCCAGCCCGGCCTCAGGCGCAGTTCCTCAACGGTCCAGGCCAGGTAAGCCACGACCATGACCACTGAGACCAGGACGAACACCCTGTACGCCGTGATCGGCCCGAGCAACCCGAGCGGCGAGATGAGCACGGTCCATGCAGGAGGGTTCAAATTCACGAGATCGACGCCCGTGCCGTAGATATCCTCACCTTCGAGCATCGCCCGCGCCGAGCGCCAGAAGCTGTCGAAGTCCACGTGGACTTTCATCGAGCCCGTCGCGATCCTGCCGAGGTCCGCGCCCAAATATCCAACCTGCATCCACAGCGAGGCCGCAAGCACCCAAAAGCCGGCCGTGATCATCACCGCGTCCCAAACACCGGAACCGCCGCTCTTCCTCAAGCCCAAACCCCCAGCGGGAAACGAACCCGGATCATGAAAAGCATCATACGCTTGTCAGCACGGTGCCGTTGGCGCCTTGTCAGCACGCTTCAGCCTTCGGCCTCCACTTTCAGTTAGTTTCATAGATAGCTAGCCGGCTAACTGTCTGGATGGGTCTGTGTGCGAAATGGGGCTCTCAAGCGTCGGCAGGAGGCGGCACGGCCAACCCGGCTGACAAGCGGAGGCGAAGCCGGAGCGTGCTGGCACGCAGCCTTGCTGCGTGCCCCGCGGAGAGGGGGGGATTCGAACCCCCGACGCCGGGATTACCGACGTAACGGTTTTCGAGACCGCCGCATTCAACCACTCTGCCACCTCTCCGCGGCAGAGTTTATCCACTTGCCCGCTCCCCTTCAACCATAACTCGCCTGCACATGATCCTGTTCCACGACCATCTACCTCAGCTTCCGGGGTATTCCAACAACATGCACCGTATCGCCTTGCGCCACAAGCCTCGACCATCAATCTCGACTCTAAGACAAAGTGCCTGCATAAGTGCGTATTTTCAAGATGATTCAGGACTTGATATATGATGCAGCCGACTATCAAGGGTTAACCGTGCACTTCAAGTAAATTCTGTGTTCACCCTCGCGATCGCCGCGCTGTTCGATCTATTGCGTCGGCGTATACAAGAGTTCATAGACCGCCGATTCTACAGGAGAAAATACGACGCGGCGAAGACGCTCGAAGCCTTCTCCGCAAAGCTCAGGGATGAGACGGACCTGGAAGCTTTGAACGAAGAGAGCTGGTCGAGGCGGTACGAGAGAGGGTGCAACCGTAGCACGTCTGTGGCTGAGTTCAGGCGCGACCGCCGACAGGCGGCAGCCACACTAGCAGCGCCTTGCGGGTTTGTGGCGTCGTTTATCGGGAAGATGATAGAACGTGAAGGTGCTGGCCGAGATCCCGACATCTACGAAGGTTCTCGCTGGTTCGCGGGACGCATCTTCCGGATCGGGGCTACCGTGACGAAGGGGAGCACTACGAACGGCGGGGCGGCGCGCCGCTACGCGTGGCTTTCGATCACGGCCGCGGTCATCACCATCGGGCTCAAGCTCGGGGCCTATTATCTTACGGGATCCCTCGGGCTCTTCTCCGACGCGGCCGAATCCGTCGTGAACCTCGTCGCCGCGGTGGCGGCGTTGTGGGCGCTGACCTTGGCGATGCGTCCGCCGGACGAGGAGCACGCGTTCGGCCACAACAAGGCCGAGTATTTTTCGAGTGGGCTGGAGAGCGCGCTCATCATTATCGCTGCTGTCTGGATCGGGGTCACAGCGTGGGAACGATTGATGGACCCGCAACCGCTCCAGAACGTGAGGCTCGGTCTCTCCGTTACGCTCGTGGCGACGGCGGTCAACGGCGGCGTTGCACTCGTGCTGTTGCGGGCGGGGCGAAGGCTGCGTTCGATCACGCTCAGGGCAGACGCGCAGCACCTGCTCACCGACGTCTGGACCTCGCTGGGCGTCGTGCTCGGCGTCGTGATGGTGCAGCTCACGGGATGGCTCGTGCTCGACCCCATCCTTGGGCTCGTTGTCGCCGCGAACATCGTCTGGACGGGTGTCAGGCTGCTACGCGACACCGCCCAGGGACTTCTGGATCGGGCCCTGCCACCCGAGGAGCAGAAGATCATCTCCGGCGTCCTTTCCCGTTACGAGAGCAGTGGGATACGCTTCCACGCCCTGCGCACGCGCGCAGCCGGACAGCGCCGCTTCGTCTCGATGCACGTGCTAGTGCCAGGCCGGTGGACCGTGAAGCGGGGTCACGACCTCTCCGAACAGATAGAAGGAGAACTCGCGGACGCCCTGCAGGGAAACACCACGTTCTTTATCCACACAGAACCCTCGGAGGATCCCGCATCCTTCGAAGACCAGAGCCTGGACAGGGAACGCCCGAACGCGGAGGCGTAGTTCCGGATCCAAGCAAAGGCCAACGGCGCGACGAAGAGCGCATCCGCCGAGGGCGTGTTGGTCATCGTGGATTCCGCTTTCTACCCGGACCTAGCATAAGAGAACCTGAAGTGCTGACCGGCTCAAAAAACAGGGACGGACCGGGTTGGTCCGTCCCTCGCAGGCCGCGTCGATTTTCTAGCTACACTTCGAGTACCCGCAGGAGTGGCAGACGACGCAGCCCTCCTGGCGGGTCAGTCCGCTGCCGCAGTCGGGGCACGCCCCGATGATGGGCAGCTCGCGGGCGTCGGGGAGGCTACCCTCGATCAGGTAGTGCTCGGACATCGCGCGTGCCACGCCGTCGGGGACGGAGAGAACGGCGTTTGGTCCGACGCCTGCCGGATGACCGTCCTGGATGCCGCGGAGCTGGTGGACCACCTCGGCGGGGTCGGCGCCGTGGGTTAGGGCCATCGTGATCATACGCCCAAGGGCGTCGGAGAACGCGGCAGCCGTGCCGCCGGGCTTGCCGAGGATGACGAAGCACTCCCTAGGCCCAAACTCGTCGTCGTTCATCGTGACGTACATCGAGCCGTGGCCAGTCCGAATCTTCTTTGTCACGCCCGTGAGCGTGCGCGGCCTGCCGTTTCGCGCCTCGGCGAGCGAGGTGAAGGTCTGCCCCTTGCCCTCGACGGCCGGCGGAGTGACCGGCGGCGCCGTCGGTGCCTCGGGGGAGGCCGGCGTCATAGCCGGCTTCTCCCCTCCGGTCTTGCCCGTAGAGAGAACCTGCGCGTCGCGCGAGCCGTCGCGGTAGACCGCTATTCCCTTGCAGCCTGTGGCGAAGGACTGCCGGTAGGCTTCCTCTACGTCCTCCACGCTCGCCTCGTTGGGCAAATTGATGGTCTTGGAGATACCCATCGAGGTGTACTTCTGGAACGCCGCCTGCATCCTGACGTGCCACTCGCTTGTGATGTCGTGCGAGGTTACCCACACGCTACGCACATCGTCGGGAACCTCCTCGACATCGCGCACGGAGCCGTGCTCGGCGACCTTCTTCATCAACTCTTCGGAGTAGAAGCCCCTCTCTTTAGCGAGCTTGACGAACTCGGGGTTGACGTCGGGCATCTCCATGTCGGCCTGGCGGCGCATGAACGCCACGGCGAAGAGAGGCTCGATGCCGCCCGAGCAGCCGGCGATCATGGAGATGGTTCCGGTCGGAGCTATCGTGGTGACGGTCGCGTTGCGAACCCTGTCGCCGCGGGCCTCGTGGCGCGAGCCCTCGAAGTTCGGCATAACGCCGCGCTCTTCGGCGAGTATCCTGCTCTCCTCCCAGGCCTCTTCGTCCACGAACTTCATCATCCGCTCGGCGAAGGCGAGGCCCTCGTCGGAATCGTAGGTTATGCCGAGCTTTATCAGGAGGTCGGCGAAGCCCATGACCCCGAGTCCGATGCGCCTGTTGCCCCGGCTCATCCTGTCGATCTCGGGCAGCGGGTAGTTGTTCTGCTCGATCACGTTGTCGAGGAAGCGTATGGCGATGTGCACCGTCTCCCTCAACTCGTCCCAGTCGACCTCGCCCGTCTCCTCCTTAAAGAAACGCTCAAGGTTGATCGAACCGAGGTTGCACGAATCGTACGGTGGAAGATGCGCCTCCGAGCAAGGGTTCGTCGACTCGATCTCGAACTGCGGCGTCGGGTTGTCGTCGTTGATCTTGTCTATAAAGACCACGCCTGGCTCGCCGTTGAGCCACGCGCCCTCGACGATCTTGCGGAAGAGGTCCCTGGCCCTGACGGTCTTGAGTACCTCTCCGTCGCGCGGGTTCTTGAGGTCGAAGGCCGTGTCTGCCTCCACGGCCTCCATAAACTCGTCGGTGATGGCGACAGAGATGTTGAAGTTGTTGATCTGGTCGTTTTCCCGCTTGCAGTCGATGAACTCCTCGACGTCTGGGTGGTCGACCCTGAGGATGCCCATGTTGGCCCCGCGCCTGGTCCCGCCCTGCTTGATCTTGTCCGTCGAAGCATCATATATGGCCATGAACGAGACAG
The DNA here is from genome assembly GCA_036520255.1 of Rubrobacter sp. Classification (GTDB taxonomy): domain Bacteria; phylum Actinomycetota; class Rubrobacteria; order Rubrobacterales; family Rubrobacteraceae; genus Rubrobacter_D. The sequence goes on from DATDKB010000183.1 coordinate 6,660, forward strand.
GCCCGCTTGATACGCCCATCGTGCTCTTGACTAGGTCGTTCTTAGGACGCAGCCTCGAGAACCCGAAGCCCGTGCCACCACCGCTCTTGTGGATAACGGCCTGGTGCTTGAGGGTGTCGTAGATGCCGTCTATGGAATCCTCTACGGGCAACACGAAGCACGCGGAGAGCTGCTGCAGTTCCCTGCCCGCGTTCATGAGGGTCGGCGAGTTAGGCATGAACTTCCGGGAGAGCATCATCTGGAGGAACCTCTCCCTCGACTCCTCGTAGAGCCTCTGGGCCTCCTCGCCCTCCTTGAAGCGGAACTCGCCCTCGGCGATGTTCGACGCAACCCGCCGGAACATCTCGATGGGCTCCTCGATCGCCTCGCCCTTCTCGTTTTTCTTGAGGTAGCGCTTTTTGAGAACGGCGAGCGCGTTATCTGTGAGTTCTATATCTGCAAGCCTGTTGCGGTCTACTTCCATGCTCATCCTCCCTATTTTACCGCTTGCTTCTTCTATTCCATCACCAAGTTTGCCCGCGTTACCCCAGAACGCAGGCCCCGGTATCTACCTGCCGCTGCCCATCCCCGAGCCGGCGAGGCGCACGAGCTCGGTGCGGAACTGGTCCACGTCCGTATACTGCCTGTACACGGAGGCGAACCGCAGGTACGCCACCATGTCCAACCTCCTGAGCCGCATCAGCACCATGTCCCCGAGACGCCTCGAGGTCACCTCGTGCCTACGCCGCTCACGCAACTCGGTTTCGATCTCATCGACGATCGACTCCACCTGCTCGTCCGTAACCTGCTGCTTGGCACACGCCTTCGCCAAACCGGCCCGTAACTTCTCCCGGTCGAACGGTTCCTTCCCGCCGTCGCGTTTGATCACCATTAGCCTCAAAGGCTCGCGCCTCTCATAGGTCGTGAACCTCTTCCCACACGCCCGCGAGAGACACTCCCTGCGCCGCCTGACAGCGTCCTTCGTCTCGGAAAGCCGCGAATCTATGACCTTCGTATCCTCAAAATCACAATACGGACACTGCATCTCATCTCCCCGATCACTCCAACACCATATCTGGTACTGCGAAAACCTAGCACACTACATTTTCGAGATGCAATACCCCCAAAATACACCTTAACTTCAGGTTAAATTGACGCTTAACTCCCGAATGCCCGTTCGTCAGCGGAATACGCCCGAAACACTCCGCCCAGAGAATTTTTCAAAGATTTTTTCAGATCGACCCATTTACGGGGAATGTCCCGCAAATCGCGTACCGTCATGTTCAGGTCCACCGATGACCCTATAGTAATGATTGAGTCTAAAAATACTATATTAGTAAAGTTATACCTCAACTTGAGGTATAACATACGATGAACCCGGTTCCTACGAAAGGGGGGTATCGGGGCTCTGTCCAGGCTTACGGCGGCGGTTTCGGAAGAAGTCGCGGAGTAGCGTTGCGGCGTTTTCTTCGAGAAGCCCGCCCTCGACGGAGAAGGTGTGGTTGAGGCGGGTATCGGCGGGGATGTTGTGGAGGGTACCGGCGTAGCCGGCTTTGGGGTCAGGGGCTGCGTAGACCAGGCGCGAGAGTCTGGCGGCGTGGGCGGCGCCGGCGCACATCGGGCAAGGTTCCAGCGTGGCGTAGAGGGTGCAGCCCGTCAGGCGCCAGCCGCCCAGGGCGGCGGAGGCGCGACGGATCGCGTTTAGCTCCGCGTGGGACGTGGGGTCCCCTGTGGCTTCGCGCTCGTTGGCGGCGACGGCCAAGATCTCCCCTCCCCTCGCGACCACGGCCCCGACGGGAACTTCGCCCTTCTCGGCGGCCTCCTCGGCGGCGAGCAGTGCGCGGCGCATCCTCGCAACGTCCGTCTCGGAGAACTGCTGTGCTGCTGTCTCTACCACGGAGCCGATGATAACAGCCCGAAGTCGGACGCTGACGCGGCGGTGATCTCGCAGCCTCGATAGGTCAGCCGATGAGACAAGCCTGGACCTCCCCCCGCCGGCTAGCGGACCTCCAGCACGTGGCGGCGTTCGATGCCGAACCGGCGGAACCCTGCTCGCTTGAGCCTGCTCGCTTGAGCATCGAAGCGGAGGTGGCGATGTTCGCCTTGGTCAAGGCTAATGTCGCGCCAAGATGCGTCCCGACCCGACACCTTTCCAGGACCAGCGCTCTATACGCACCCCGGCCTCTAAACGCCTCGCGCGTCGCCGAGCCCCACAGCCTGAGCGTCCCACCTACTACCTGCGCACCAGCCGCGCCGATGATGCGATGTGAGGTGTCTCCCCCGTGCGTGGGGTCAGGGATCACGGAATCAGCAAACCTCAGGGCCAGCGACGCGCCCTCTCCTGGCGGCTCTCCGCACTCAGGGCGTCTCAACTTCTCCACCTCTCCGGCGTACTCGGTAAACTCCTCATCGGACGGCGGAGGCGAACGGAAGACCTCGGCGTCCACACGGAGTGCCTCCCGCAGCCCTTCTGGGTCACGCACGAGCTCAGCGACCACGCCCTCTGGAACGCACACCGGGGGTAGCCGATGCTCCCTGCCGCCTACCAGAGAGTACGCGAGCACCTCCAGCTTCTCGGTCGTTTGAAATCGGTACCTCGCAAGGCACTCGTCCATGAACGGCGGCGCCACGCGGTCGCCTGTATGCAACACGAGCATGCCCAAGCCCAAGGCCCGGACTTCGCCTATCGTCTCTTCGATAAGGTAGCTAGCCCGCCCCTCGTCAGCGGCCCAGGACCGCCATACCCGGCTCGTACCCCAGCGCTTGGGTAGATGCACCAGCAAACGCCGGTCGTCCTCCGAGCACATGCCATCCTGGGGGATATGAACCCAGCGCTCGGACTCCCGAAGTACGGCTTCGTCGGTCCATCTTCTGTCAGTGCCCACCCAGCCAGCGTAGCGAAACACCGCCATGCTGGCAAAAGGTTAGTACCGTCGTGATCCCGCGGTGCGTCACCAACCTCCAGAGTCGGCCGGGCAGCTACTTCCTAGCTGGGATCCTCGAGCGCCGATCCGCTTCAACATAAGATTGTGATCTAGATTTGTAGTGAACCTCAACCTTAGATTTATTTACTTGGACGGGTCTCACGGCTGCGAGGTTTCTTTTTATTCTCCTGCAAATGGCGCTTTTCTATTCTGCAGTGTGTAC
>DATDKB010000184.1:0-3743 GCA_036520255.1 Rubrobacter sp.
CGCTCCTGCGAATCAGCACAACCCGCCATGGCAAGCGCAAACGCCAACAGGACGATCACGGCTATGATCCCGGTAGCCCTGTCCGCCTCCACTTGCCCCCCGTTCCAGATCGTCGGTCATCATCCGGCCGCACGGCGATGACAGCATCCGGGGTGACATCTGGCGTACCCCCTCCAGCCATCCCACCCCGAACGCTAACATCACGTGTGGATGACCACCCTCTGGCTGGGCTCGACGCGGGCCACAGGCTCCCGGACCGGGTTGAAGACGTAACTGTAATCCTCGGGCATTACCTCTACCGCAGCGTCCCTCGAGGTTTCCATACGCCGGCCCCTTCCTCGTGGTCTTCGGTCGGCACTTACTGCATCATTTTCCCGACCTTCATGGTCCCCTTCTGGACGAGCTCTATCTTGTAGCCGTCCGGATCCTCGATAAACGCGATCCGGTAGTCGTTGCCGTCGGCGGTCAGCGTCTTGGGCTCGAGCGTCACGCTTACGCCCTGCCCCTTGAGCCCCTCGACGGTCCCTTCGAGGTCGTCCACCACGAAAGCGACGTGGGCGTAGCCGTCGCCCGTATCGTAGGGTTCGATGCGGTCTTGGTTGTGGGTGAGCTCGAGCATCGGCGAGGCCGAGTCCTCCTCCATCGCGAAGAAGTGGTTGGTGGCCGAGCCCAAGTCCATCTCCCCTACCTTCTTCATCCCCAGCTTGTTAACGTAGAAGTCCTCGCTCCGTGCGGGATCCAGTATGCGGTAGCAGGTGTGTATGTAGCTCGTGGCCACCGGTTCTCCTCTCCCTTGGTCCAAGTCTTTAGTTCGTAAGGCGCCGCGCCCGAAGATCGGCGCGGCGCCCCGGGTGCGCGTGGCGTCAGGCGTCGTGGCGGCAGTGGCCGTTACCCTCGGGGGGTGGCACGTCGAGCGCCGGGTTCCCGTCGAAGAAGCCGACCGGCTCGAGCTTGAAGCCGGCGTGCTGCACCGGCATTACCGGCCAGTCTTCGATCCTCACCACATGGTGGGCACCGAGTGTGTACCAGACGACGACGTCCTCGCCCTCGAGTGGGCGATCCTGCTGCACGTACTTCGGCAGGCCGTCGCCGGGATTCTGGTTCGGGTACGCCCCGGCCGCGTGCCGTTCGTCGGGGGAGAACCGGGTCGCCCAGAAGTGCTTGGTCGCGAATTCGGCCCGGCTCGCGACCGCGCTGTCGCGCTGGAAGAACGGCAGGATGTTGGACTGCGGGATCAGGCGGTACGCGCAGGGCTCCCCGACCTTGTTGGTCGTCTCGGTGCTCTCTATGCGCCAGTGGCGAGCCGACATGGAGTCCGTGACGTGCTGGGCCTCGGACTCGCGCGCGATGGGGGTCGACTTCGAGAAGTAGGCGTTGCCGTGCGGGTTCTCCTCGCTCGGCGGCACGGCCTCGGTATGCACTTCGTAGAGGCGGTTGGGCTGGCCGTCGACGTCGAGGTCGAGCCGGAAGTTCATGAAGTGCTGGTGGATCGGGGCGTAGAGCTTGTCCTTGTTGAGAAGCTGGCCGTGGCGGGACTCCTCGTCCGGCCCGAGCGCTCCGGTGGAGACGATGCCCGTGAGCCTGCCGTCGAACTCGATGGTGCCATCCTGGTAGAGGTGCCAGTAGAAACCGTACTCGTAGTTCGCCACGGTCGCGATAAAGGAGACGACCAGGCGCCTGGAGCGCCTGACCTCCGCCGTGTCGGCCCGCATATCGTAGTGCTTCCAGCCGAGTCCGGCGTCCTCCTCGTGAAGACAAACGGCGTTCTTTATGACCACGGGGTCGCCCGCACCGTTGACCATAACGGCGTCGAAGTAGCGGATCTCGCCGAGGCAGTCGCAGCCGAGCTCCAGCGAGTTGGCCAAGGCGCCGACGTTGTACTCGCCAGCATCGAAGGCGTTCTTGCGCCACTGGCCCGGGCGCGGGTCACCGTACGGGACCACCATCTCCGAGAGGGACGCCCGGTACAGGATCGGGCGCACCTTGCCCTTATCCTCGTAACCGACGGTGTAGAGCACGAGCCCCTCGCGTGGGGTGAAGCCGATGCGGAAGCTCCACTTCTGCCAGCGGATCTCGTGTCCCTCTATCTCGAAGCTCGGGCCCTCTGGCTGCGTGATCTCCATCGGCTTCAGGTCGGTGCGCATAGGGTGCCCGTTCGGGAGATACGCGCCTGATTCCTGCGGGATGGGCACGACGCCGTGGTCGTCTACCCTGACGACCTCCATCTTGTTGAGATCCACGATCGTGACGAGGTTGTCGACCGGGTGAGCGTAAGCGTTGTGGTCGCCCTCGATGTAGACCCAGGTGAGCGCGCGGGAGAGGCGGCGTCCCTCCTCGTCGCCGTAGCTCCCCGCAGACCAAGGGTCTACGAGCACGCTGTCCATATCCTCAACGCCGCGCTTGCGCAGGGCCTCCTGGAACTCCGGGCTCTCCTTGCAGGCTGCCTCGCACTCGTCGAACTCCTCGAGCACGATGGGCGGCTGGATGTCGGGGACGTGCGTCCACGAGGTAACCGCGCCCCGGGTCAGCGAGATCACAGCCTCGTAAGTAGACCCGTCGTTCCCGTCGAGTATCACCGCGAACGCCTCACGCTCGAACGAATCCCCGCCTTTGAAGGCGAGCACGTCCTCCTTAGGCGGCTCGTTGAGGGTGAGGCCGGCGAAGCGGTGCTTCGGACCGAGGTCGCGCTCCTCGCGCACGACACGAACCGCCTTCTGCACTTCCTCCAGCGTTAGCGGCGCTAGGGGATGGTCGGTCACTGAGGCGGGGCGTTCTGTCATAGCCACGATCTACTCCTTTCTTATCGTGGTCTTTGTGCCATTATCTTACCTACGGCTTTACGGGGCCAATGGCGTGGTCGCCACGCCCGTCGTCGTCGAGGTCGGTGTCGGGCCGTTCCATCGTATCCTCGTAGATTATCCTGCCGATCGTGCGGTACCTCTCGGGGTTTCTTGCGCGCAGGTAGAGCGCGAGTGCCATGCCTGCCAGGAAGACGCCGACGATGATCCAGGGTATGAGCTTGAAGAGGATCGTCTCGGAGGCGTCCCCGGCAGCGGTGGCGGAGTTCAGGATAAGCAACAACACGACCGTCGCCATGCCGATACCGCCGAGCAGAGGGGCGAGGAAGGTCCTGAACCAGTGGCGCGCCTCCGGGTGGTTGTTGCGGAAGTAGCCGATAACCGCGAACGAGCAGAGCGTCTGCACCACGAGGATGGCGAACGTGCCCAGTATCGCCATCAGGGTATACAGGCCGAGGTAGGGGTCCTGGCCCGCGATCCAGAACAGGACGATGATCGTGGCGGCGATACCGGTCTGGACGAACGAAGCGACGTAGGGCGAGCCGTGGGTGGGGTGAGTCTTGCCCAAAGCGCGGCTTATGAATCCCTCGCGTCCTATAGCGTAGAGGTAGCAAGCCGCGCAGTTGTGGAAGGCCATCCCGCACGCGAAAGATCCGGTGATTATGAGCCACTGGAAGATCAAGACGGCCCACTGGCCGACGAACTGGCGCGTCGGGTCGAAAAACACCGAGAAGGCATCCTTCTGGGCGATCTGGACCGACTGGGAGAGACCGTTGCCCGCGATGGCCATCCAGGAGACGAAAGCGTAGAAGACGCCGACCCCAATCACGGTTATGAGGGTCGCCCGCGGGATTATCCTCTTCGGCTCGCGCGACTCTTCTCCGTACATGGCCGTCGACTCGAAGCCCACCCACGACCAGAAGGCGAAGAAGAGCCCGAGGCCCG
>DATDKB010000185.1:0-6267 GCA_036520255.1 Rubrobacter sp.
CGACGCCAGGCGTTCGTGCACGCGGGAGAGCTCTTCGGGGGTGACGAGAGATCCCAGGGGCGGGAAGTCGTCGGTGGATGAGCTGCCCGTGGCGGCGAGGAACTCGTCGGTGACGCCGAGGAGGGCCGGCGAGCCGGGGGCTTCGTGGTCGGTGCCGACCTCGGCAAGGAGGCCGCGTTCGATCAGGGCCCTCACCACAGCATCCGAGTTGACGCCGCGCACGCGGGAGACGGCGCCGCGAGTGAGCGGCCCGAGGTAGAGGGCGCAGGCCAGCACCTCGTGGGCCGCATTCGATAGCGGCGCCGGACGGGCCTCCTCGCGGAAGCGCTCGACCGCGCCCGCGCAGGCCGGGTTCGTCGTGAGCTGGTAGCCGCCTGCAACGTTCCTGAGCACAATGCCCGAGGTCTCGGGGGCATAACGCTCCGTCAGAGCCTCGAGCGCGGTCTCCATCTCGTCCCTTGAGAGGCCAGTCGCCGAGCTCAGGTCGGGGAGATTGATCGGCCCCGGGCTTACCAGGAGGACGGCCTCGATCAGGTTCTCCGGACTCGGCTTCATTTCCCTTCGCTCATACCCTCGGCTCCAGGGTCAGCGGGCCCAAAGGTTCTATCTGGGCGAGCGTCAGGGTCCCCTCCTGGGCGAGCGAGAGGGCGGCGGCGAAGGCTACGGCCCTGTTCAGGTGGTCCATGTCTCTGGTGAGGATCTCGTAGGAAATCGGTCCGCCGGCGAGGGCCGCGCGGATCATGCTAGCAAGCTCCTGGAGGGTTACCGTGATCGGGCCGAGGTGGCTGACCGGCGGCTCGATGAGCCTGGAGAACGCCCGCCGCGCGGCGAGCGTGACTCGGTCGGACTTAACCCGCAGACGGCCCGGTTTCGGGGGCACGGTGTGGGCAGACGGGTAATGGCCCGCGTTTGAGGCGAAGTTCTCGCGCAGTAGCTCGGCCGCGCGACGGATCTTCAGGTACTGCGTGAGCCTCTCGGCGAGGTCTTCGGGCGAGAGGGTCTCGTCTTCGCCGCCCTCCGCCTCGGCGTCAATGGCGGGAGAGAGCGTGCGGCTCTTCAGGAGGATGAGGGCAGAAGCAGAGCCGGCGAAATCGGTGTCGCGTTCGAGGCTGTTCGCGGCGTTCTGTTCCCTCGCGCCCATGTAGGACGCGACGAGCTCGCGCAGGGGGACCTCGAAGATCTCCAACTCGTCTTTCAAGATCAGGACCAGCAGCCACTCGTAAGGACCAGAGTAGACGTCGAGCTCGACGGTAAAGTCCGAGAGCGATCGTCCCTGTGGCTCGAAGGTCACCTCGCCTCCGAGTGGAGCGGCAAGACCGAAGAGAGCTGGTTGTGTTCCGTTCCCGTGGCCCTTGCGAGCACGGCATCTACGACCCTCCCTTCGGCGACGACGACGCCGCTTGCGAGGCCTTCGTTGGTCCTCAGCGCGTCGGGGAGGCCGAAGCCGGCCAGCCGGCGCGTGGTCGGCAGTAGAGCGTTGCTCAGGGCTCTCGTTGCCGTAAGGGGTACTGCGGCCGGCACGTTCTTCACGCAGTAGTGTGTGACGCCGTATTCGACGAAGGTCGGGTCTGCGAGGGTGGTGGGGCGGGAGGTTTCGACGCACCCCCCGTAGTCCACGTCCACGTCCACGATCACGCTCCCATCCTTCATCTCGGAGACCGTCTCGCGGTCAACGAGGGCGGGCGTGCGGGAGCCGACCACGTGGACCGCGCCTATAAGGAGGTCGGAGCGAAGGACGGCGTCCCTGATGCCGAGGCTGCTCGCCGCCAGCGTCGTCACGTTGGGCAGCCGGACCTCTTCGAGGCGCCTCAGCCTATCCAGGTCCCTATCTACGACCACGACCGAGGCTCCGAGGCCGCTCGCCACCCTGGCCGCGCCGGAGCCGACGATGCCGCAGCCGAGGACGACGACGCGGCCAGGCCTGACGCCGGTGGAGCCGCCAAGCAGGATGCCGCGCCCCCCGAACGGGCGTTGCAGGTAGTGGGCGCCTATCTGCGGGGTGAGGCGGCCGGCGATCTCGCTCATCGGCGTGAGCACGGGGAGCCCGCCCCGCCCGTCTCGGATAGTCTCCATGGCGAAGGCCACGCACCGGGAGTCGAGGAGGGCATCCATCAACTTCGGGTTCACCGGCAGGGAGAGGAAGGAGACCAGGACCAAACCCTCTCTCAAGTATTCGAACTCTTCCTCCACCGGCCCGTAGACCTTGACGACGATCTCCGAGTCCTCGTAGAGCTTTGCTGCCACATCAACGAGCCGTCCACCGGCCCCCTCGTACTCGGCGTCGGCGATGCTGGAGGCCTCCCCCGCCCCGGCCTCGACGAACACCCTGTGGCCCGCACGGGTCAGCTCGTACACGGCGTGCGGGGCAAGCGCGACCCTGCTCTCCCCCGGGGTTCTCTCTTTGGGCACCCCGATCCTCAACGTCATTCCTCCGAAAAATGCCGCGGTCTCATATCCCTAGAGAGTACCCCGGATGCGGCCCGCGATCCAACCGCACCCCAAGCCAACCTGTACGATGGATGGCCTGCGAGGAAGTCCCGCAGTTCCCGCTCGGCCCCAGCGATTCCGAGCCCGATCTCGCCTTCCTCAAGCGGGGTCCACGTCGGGGCGAACCGGACGGGGAAGCCCGCAGCGCGAACGTCGAGCGACAGAGCCTGCAACGTTTCGAGGGACGCTGGCCGCACGGGCGCCACGCGGGCGGCCCTGGTCTCGAGGATTGCCTCAGAGAGCGCAGCGGAGACCGTCAGGGAGCGCAAGAGGGTTTCGAGCGCGGAGCCGAGATCATCCTCGGAGAGCGCCAGGATCTCGCCCAGGATCTCACGCCGACCTCCTACAACATCGTCCGTCTCGATGATGGAGCATCGTGTGGTCTCCGTCAGGGCTGGAAGCGTGGGCGCCCCTGGCATCTCCTCGGGTCGCCTCCCCGAGAGCCTCGCCGAGAACTCGACTATGCCGGCGGAGCGGGTGGCGACAGTGCCGGCGGCATCCCCTGTCGGCCTTACGGCCGCAATCCGGGCTTCGGACCCGAGGAGGCCGCGCTGTGCTTGTGACTCCCTCAGCGGGCCGCCCTTTCTTCGGGCCTTGCGATCCCCTCTTCTACGTCGACGGCTTCTTCGGCGGTCCCTTTGCACGCCCCCACGAACCCGGAGAACAGGGGGTGGGGCCTCAGGGGCCGGCTCTTAAACTCCGGGTGGAACTGGCTTCCTATGTAGAACGGGTGGTCCGCTATCTCCGCGATCTCTACCAGCCTGCCGTCGGGAGAGGTGCCGGAGAACACCATCCCGGCGTTCTCCAGGGCGTCCCTGTAGGCGTTGTTTACCTCGAAGCGGTGGCGGTGGCGTTCGCCGACCAGTTCGGCGCCGTAGACCTCCTCGGCCAGGGTGCCTGGCACGATCTGGCACGGCCAGTGCCCCAGGCGCATCGTGCCGCCCATCTCTACGCCCACCTGATCCGGCATGATGTCTATAACCGGGTGCGGCGTGTCCTGTTCGAATTCGGTGGAGTTGGCCATCTCCAATCCGGCAACGTTGCGGGCGAACTCGATGACCTCTATCTGCATCCCGAGGCAGAGGCCGAGGTACGGCGTCCCTGTCTCCCTCGCGTAGCGGGCGGCCTCGATCTTGCCCTCCGCGCCCCTGTGGCCGAAACCGGGCAAAACGAGCACGCCGTCAACCCCGGCGAGCCGCTCCTCCGCGGAAGCGCGGTCCAGGAGCTGCTCGGAGTCCACCCAGTCTAGCTCTACCTTCAGGTCGTGGGCGCCGCCGGCGTGGGCGAGTGCTTCGACTACGGAGAGGTAGGCGTCCTGCAGTTTGATGTACTTCCCGATTATGGCCACCTTTACCGTGCGGCGGGCCTTTAGCATGCGCGATACCAGGCACCGCCACTCCCCGAGGTCCACGTCTGGGGCGGCGAGGCCCAGCTTCTCTATAACCAGGTCGTCCAGGCCTTCTTCGTGCAGGCTCAAAGGTATAGCGTACAGGTTCGGGGCGTCTTCGGCGGCGATCACGGAGTCGAGTTCGGTGTCGGCGAAGAGCGCGATCTTCTTCCTTATGTCGTCGCTTATGGGCCTGTCTGCGCGGCAGATAAGTACGTCGGGGCTGATGCCGATCTCACGCAGCCTCTGCGCCGAGTGCTGGGTCGGCTTGGTCTTGAGCTCCCCGGCAGCCTCGATGTAGGGAACGTAGGAGACGTGGACGTAGAGAACGTTTTTGCGCCCCACGTCGTTTCTGAACTGCCTTATGGCTTCGAGGAAGGGCAGGCTCTCGATGTCGCCTACGGTGCCGCCTATCTCGGTTATGACGACGTCCTTTTCCTGACCGAGGCGTCCTATTCGGTTCTTGATCTCGTTTGTAATGTGAGGAATTACCTGCACGGTTGCACCGAGGTAATCGCCCCGCCTCTCCCTGGATATAACCTCCCAGTACACGCTCCCGGTCGTGACGTTGGAGAGCTTGCCCAGGTTCTCGTCCAAAAACCGCTCATAGTGGCCGAGGTCGAGGTCCGTCTCAGCCCCGTCCTCCGTGACGAAGACCTCGCCGTGCTGGTAGGGGTTCATCGTGCCGGGGTCGACGTTTATATAGGGATCGAACTTCTGTAGCACGACCCTGTAGCCGCGGCTCTTGAGCAGCATCCCGAGCGCCGCCGCGCTCGTCCCCTTGCCGATCGACGACACGACGCCGCCGGTCACGAAGATATACTTGGTCTCGCTCATCTGCACACCCCCATAGGGTCGAACAACGGCACGCCCCAACCTTCTCTACTACGAGTCGGGAAAAAGAGAGGGGCGTCGGCGGTGAGGCGCGGGATCTTCGCTTCCCGCAAACTTCTCGGCCGGCGCACCTGCATGGATCTCTATCATACGACCTTCGGCACCGAAATGGAATAGCGCCGCGCCCAATCTTCTATTCCGCAGCGCTTTGGAAAGACGATGATGCTCCACTTCCGCTCCGCGCTTTGGTCCTGCTGTGCTCCCCGGGTAATGCCGAACACGGGTGAATGGCAACGCTGCCGCGCTTGGGTCTTGCGTCTTTGACTACCCGTGGATTCCTGCTTTCGCGGGAATGACGTGTGCGGAAGGCCTCCCGCACGCCCATAGCCAATAGCAAGCCTTTTCAGGAGGACTCGAAATCATCCGAATGACGGCATCGTACTCTCCAGCGAGGATCGCCGGTTCTGCCGCAGCGCTCGGTATTCTCTTCTGCGACGTTCTCTTAACGGACGCTTTACCGTTCTCTGGCGGATCGCACCGCCTTGGCGAACGCCCGCGCTTGCTCGACAACCTCGCCGCGCGCGCGTCCGGCAAGCGAAGCTGGGGCAAGCGCGCTCCCGGCCCCAATCGCGAGGGCCCCGGCCGCGAACCAGTCGGTGATGTTGTCGACGGAGACGCCGCCCGTTGGTACGAAACGTGCGTCGGGGAAAGGCCCGAGTAGCGCTTTCAGGTAGGCGGGGCCGCCCGAGGAGCCAGGAAAGAGCTTGACCGCGGGAGCCCCGAGTCGTCGGGCGAGCATAACCTCGGAGGGGGTCAGCACGCCGGGCAACACCAGAATCCCGGTCTCGAGCATCGCGGGCAGGAGTTCGGGGTCGCAACCCGGGCTAACGAGAAATGAGGATCCCGCCTCCACGGCCTCCTCTACCTGCTCGCGCGTGGTGACCGTGCCGGCGCCGAGCAGAATGCGGTCGCCGTACTCCGCGTCAAGGTCCCGGATCACCCGGGGGGCTTCGGGGGTGGTGAAGGTGACCTCGATTCCCAGGACACCACCATCGACGAGGGCGCCGACGACCTCGAGGGCGGCCGCGTGCGACTCCCCGCGTACCACGGCCAGAAGGCCCAGATCCTCTACGCTCTTCAGGGTACGGTCGGGCTCCATCTCGCAAGCTCCCTTCTCTATCTGCCGGCGTCTTGAGACCCGAGGCCACGGCGCAGCGCGAGTACCTCTTCTTCCGTGGGAAGGCCCTTGAGGTCTCCGGGCACGGTAACCGCGCACGCGCCGCAGGCGTTCGCCATGTCAAGACACTCCCCGGTGCTCAACCCCCGCAGACGGCCAGACAGGAAACCCGCGACGAAAGCGTCGCCAGCCCCCACGGTATCTACCACGTTAACGGAGTAGCCGGCCATCTCGCAGACCCCGTCCTCCACCGCGAAGGCCCCGTCCGCCCTGTGGACGACTACCGTTTCCGCCCGTATTGTCTCTCTGGCCTCTTTGATGCGTTCCGGATCGCTGCCGCCGAACAAGAGCTCCGCCTCGTCCTCGGAGAGAAACAACAGGT
>DATDKB010000186.1:0-19218 GCA_036520255.1 Rubrobacter sp.
GCCCCGCCCGAGCATCCTCCACGAGTCCATAAGGCCTGGTCCTCCCACATGGTCGAAAACGGCGTCCACTCCTCCGTCCGGCGCGACCTCACGTACCCTCGCCGACACGTCCTCCGTGCGGTAGTCGACGGGAACGGCCCCAAGGGCGCTCACCCCCGCGTGCTTGGAAGCGGAAGCCGTCCCGATCACGGTCGCACCTGCGAGCCGCGCTAGCTGGACGAGCAGCGTGCCGACACCGCCCGAAGCCCCGTGCACGACCACCGTCTGCCCCGGCCTTACCCCCGCAGCGCGGTGGAGCATCTGCCAGGCCGTGACCCCGTTGGTGATGACGGCCACCGCTTCGGCGGGCTCCAGGCCGTCGGGCACCTCCACAAGTTCTGCCGCGTCGAGCGTTACGCGCTCGGCCCACGCCCCGGTCTCCGTAAGCGCGGCCACCCGTCGGCCGACCAACCGCTCGTCGACGTTCTCACCAACTCTCTCCACCCTGCCCACAAGGTCGTAGCCTGGCACGAAGGGAAACCTCGGCTGGCCGAAGTAACGCCCCTTGAGCATCTGCACCTCGGCGAAAGAGACGCCCGCCGCCTCAACGCGCACGACGGCTTCCCCGTCCCGGGGATCACGCGCCCCGCCACGCCGCAGCACCCTGAGTACCTCGGGCCCGCCCTCGTGAGGCATCACTACCTCGGTACCCGTCGTCTGACTACCGTTCGTGTTCGTCACCGCGATAACTCCTCTCTTCCGCCCTATCGTCCGATCCCTGCCAAGCGTCCCGCCCGTAACGACCACTTTCCTTTCGGTAACTTTGTATAGGAAATCTATCTAAGTTAAGTAAGTGCCAAACAAGAGGACCACGTTCGTCTTCTAGCCTCTTTGCCAGGCCGTCAGGTAGTCGTGGGCGGCCTGTCTGGCGAGCTTTCTGGCTTCGCCCTGGCCGCCGGAAATGCGTCCGACCATCGTGAGTGCCACGAGGCCGTGGACGGTACTCCACATCAGCGTCACCTTACCTTCGATGTCTTTCACCTCGTTACCGTGATCGCGAAGGATCTCCTCGAGAACGTCACCGACAACTTCGGCGATCTTCTCGCCTTCACCCTGAGTCTCGGCGGCGAAGGGCGCCCCTCCTAATCCGTACATGGCCTGATAGAGGTCGGGGGACCCGAAGGCAAAATCCATCCAGGCGTCAGCCATCCCGAGCATAGTTTCTTCAGGACCTTTCGCCTCCCCCAGTACTGACTCCAACGTCTCCAGTTGTTCGGCGTAACCCAGGCGTACCAGCTCGAGTAGGATCTCGTCCTTCGACTCGAAGTGCTCGTAGATCACCGGCGGACTGTACTCGATGCGCTCGGCGATCTTGCGGATCGTCACCGACCGCCAACCCTCGCCGGCGGCGATCCCACGCGCCGCAGCTAGAATCCCACCCCTCACCTCCCGCCGCTGCCTCTCCCTGCGCTCCTTGATGCCCAAAATCCTAAACACCTCCAATCTATGATCTGAATCCTAACTTAGTTAAGTAAAAGCATCAAGGGAGAGCGGCACTCTTTATTAGTTCTTGATGGCCTCGCGCGACGGACCTGGATCGTGGTAGTTTGTACCCACTGAGGAAGGAGGCTTGGATACTATGTATCTCTCGCGTCACAAGGCGGCCGAAGGCCCGCGCTGGGCCCTGGACGGACGTTATCTACCGCAGGGTTTCGCGTTGGGTCGGCTGCTCGAAGTTCCGGCCGCGGACGTTCGAGGTTTGCTCGAAGGGCATTCTTTGGAAGAGGCGGCAGAAGATCCCCCCTTGCCGCCCGTGGAGCCGGAGCACGAGGTCTGGGCAAGTGGGGTGACGTACCTGCAGAGCAGGGACGCGCGGGAGATGGAGTCGGCCGACGCCGACGCCTACGAAAGGGTCTACGTCGCCGAAAGGCCGGAGCTGTTCTTCAAGGCTCAAGGGTGGCGGGTCGTGGGCCACGAGGGCCTGGTACGCGTGCGCGAGGACAGCCGCTGGAACGTGCCCGAGCCCGAGCTCGTCGTGGTAGTCAGCAGCGGGATGGAGGTCGTCGGCTACACCGCCGGCAACGACGTGTCCTCGCGGGATATAGAGGGCGAGAACCCGCTGTATCTTCCGCAGGCCAAAGTATATGACGGCTCTTGCTCTCTGGGGCCGGGCATCGTTCTCTGTGGCCCGGATTCCATGCGCGACCTCCGCATCAGCATGGAGATCCGGCGCAAGGGCGAGGCCGTTTTCGAGGACGAGGTCGATACCTCGCAGATGAAGCGTTCCCCGGAGGAGCTTGCCGAGTACCTCGGGAAGGAACTCGCTCTTCCGGCCGGGGCTTTCCTGATGACGGGAACGGGGATAGTTCCAGAGGACGATTTCACGTTGGAGGTGGGGGACGTGGTCGGGATCACGGTCGGGGATCTCTTCCTCGAGAACGAGGTAGGTCCCTAGGACGATCGATAGAATGGGTGGGGATCGGGTAGAGAGATGGCAGACGTTTCTTTAGGAGGAAGATAGTGATCGAATCGCAGATAGAATCCCAGAACTTTATCGGCGGCGAGTGGGTCCCAGCGGACTCCGGCGAGACCTTGGAGATAGTCAACCCATCCAAACCGTCGGAGGTCCTCGGGACCACCCCAAAGTCGGACAAGGCCGAGACGGAGCGGGCCATAGAGGCCGCCGCTGAAGCCCTGCCCGCCTGGAAGACAACGCTTCCCGCTGCCCGCGGCGCCGTGTTAATGGAGGCCGCGAACATCCTCGAGTCGCGTGAGGACGAGCTGGCACGGCTGATGGCGCTCGAGGCCGGCAAGCCGATGAAGGAAGCCCGCATGGAGGTCACGAGGGCCGCCAACATCTTCCGCTACTACGGCTCTGAGGGCTGGCGTCTTGACGGCATCAACCCGCCGTCTGCGAGGCCCGGCGTGAGCCACAGCTCCGCCAGGGAGCCATTAGGCGTCGTCGGCCTCATTACGCCCTGGAACTTCCCGCTTGCCATACCCGCGTGGAAGATGGCTCCGGCCCTGATCTGCGGCAACACCATCGTCATAAAGCCAGCGGGTAACGCCTCCCTGAACGCCGCGGCCCTGGTGCGCATCCTGACCGAGGCGGGCCTGCCCGACGGCGTCCTGAACATGGTGACAGGCCCTGGCGGGGCGGTCGGAGACGCCCTCGTCACAGACCCGCGGCTCAAGGGCCTCTCGTTCACGGGCTCGACGAGCGTCGGCCTGGGCATACAGGGCAGGGCCGTCGGCAAGAAGGTCCAACTCGAGATGGGCGGCAAGAACCCGTTCGTCGTGATGGAGGACGCCGACCTCTCCGACGCCGCCGCCAAGGTCTCCTTCGGCGCTTTCGGCTACGCCGGCGAGAAGTGCACCGCCTCCAGCCGCGCCATCGTCGTCGAAGAGGTCTACGACGAGTTCATAGAAGAGCTCAAGAGCGCCACCGAGGCAATGAAGGTCGGAGACCCGCTCGAAGAAGATACCGACATAGGTCCCGTCGTCAACAAGGACCAGTACGACAGCATCCTCTCAGCGCTGGAGACGGCAAAGAGCGAGGGACGCGTCGTCCTCGAAGGCGGCGCCACGGGTTCCGAGGACGAGGGCTACTTTATAGCTCCTTCGATCGTCGCCGACGTGGACAACAAGAGCGAGACGGCGCAGGAGGAGATTTTCGGCCCCGTCCTCGCCGTTATTAGGGCCAGCGACTTCGACGACGCCGTCGGGCTCGCCAACGACACCCGCTACGGCCTGACCGCCGGTATCGCGACGAAATCTTTGCGCTACACCCACGAGTTTACGCAGCGCTCGGAGACGGGCCTCGTCAACGTCAACCTCCCGACGGCGGGCCTGGAGTTCCAGGTGCCGTTCGGCGGCAACAAGGAGTCCGGCGTCGGCGGCAGGGAGCAGGGTCCCGCCGCCCTCGACTTCTACTCGGCCTGGAAAACCGTTTCCGTCATGCCTATGTAGGAGGATTACGTGCGCGCGAGAGGGTTCACCCACGTCAGCATCAGCGCCACCGACCTGGAAGAGTCGGTCCGTTTCTACACGGATTTCCTCGGGATGGAGGAGGTCCCCTCGCCCGACTTCTCCGGGCCGGTTCGCTGGCTGCGGGTCGGGAACCTCCAACTCCACCTCTTCCTCGACGGGGACCCGGCGCCGGCCCGGCACCACTTCGCCCTCGACGTCGACGATTTCGAGGCGGCGTACAAGAGGGCCGAAGAGCTAGGCGTCAGGGACGACGGGCGTTACTCGACAGTCAGGGAGTTGCCCTGCGGGGCCGTCCAGATGTACTTGCGCGATCCCGCGGGCAACCTCGTCGAGGTCAACTGGCCCGACGTGACGACGTTGGACCGTGAGATCATACCTGAGATACAGAAGATCGGTGGCGACAAGGACGCCGTTCTCTACCTCAAGCCGGAACGCTAAAGAGAGGAGAAGGTTATGACGCAGGAGCAGACGGAGCGTTTAATCGCCGACCTCGGGATGCCGGATCAGGCCATACAGAGCGACGAGTTGCCCTGGGTGCCGCAGGGGGAGCGGGTCTGGTTCAAGCCATTGAGGTTCGACCTTGCGACGGGGCGTTGGATCAACATCCTCAAGGTCGAGGGCTCGGGAAGGGTCAACCGCCACCGCCACACCGGCGGTCAGGTCATGGGCTTCTGCCTGAAAGGTTCCTGGCACTACCTGGAGCGCGATTGGGTCGCGAGGCCGGGCACGCTCGTCTACGAGCCGCCAGGCGACATCCACACGCTCGTCGTGGACGAAGGAGTGGAGGAGATGCAGACCCTCTTCAGCCTCGAAGGCACCGTCCAGTACATCGACGACAACGACGACCTGATCTACCAGGACGACGTGTTCTCCAAACTGGAACGCTACCTCCGGTTCTGCGACGAACAAAACATCGAACCCCGGGACCTCCGCTACTAGTGGGCGTTCTCGACGACTTCAAGCTTGATGGCAAGGTCGCCCTCGTAACGGGAGCGGCGCGAGGCCTCGGTCAGGGGATCGCCCTCGGTCTAGCCGAAGCCGGCGCCGACATCGCAGCCCTGGATATCGTGTCGGTGGACGAGACCGGGGATCTGGTCCAGAAAGAGGGCCGCCGTTTTCACGCCATGAACGTCGATCTTCTCGAGATCAACGCCAGGCTCGCCGCCGATGTCCTCGAGGAGTGCGTAGGCCCGCTCGGACGGCTCGACATACTAATCAACAACGCCGGCATCATCCGACGTGCTCCGGCGCTCGAGTCCGGCGAGGAAGATTGGGAGAGCGTCATAAAGATCAACCTCAGCGCGGCCTTCTACCTCTCCCAGGCCGCGGCCAGGCACTTCGTCGAGGAGGACAAAGGAGGCAAGATCATCAACACGGCCTCGGTCCTCTCCTACGAAGGTGGTGTGATCGTACCCTCCTACTCCGCTTCCAAGGCTGGCATCGCCAACCTGACCCGCGCCCTCGCCAACGAGTGGGCGCCTCTTGGGATCAACGTCAACGCAATCGCCCCGAGCTATTTCACGACCGAGCTGACGAGCGCGCTGCGCGAAGACGCGGAGAGGTCCGAGGGCCTGCTGGTCCGCCTCCCCGCGGGCCGCTTCGGCGAACCGGAGGACCTGAAGGGCGCCGCGGTCTTCCTCGCCTCGGACGCCGCCGATTACGTACACGGCACGGTCCTACCCGTCGATGGTGGCTGGTTGGGTCGGTAGGAAGCACTTGCCGTGGTGACGATCCAGATGCTAGGATAGCTCGCCCGCCGTGTCTGCGGCGAGCTGGGACGATTCTAGAGGAGGGTCTACATGCGCAAACTCGTAGTGCTCCTAGCCGTCGTGCTGGGTATGTTGGCAACGGCTATGCCCGCCTGGGCGATCACGGGCAACTAGTCAAAGACCGCGAGCACCCGTAAGTTGGGTTGGTGGTATTCTACGACGATGACGGCGAGTTCACCACCGCTGTTCCGGATCTTTGCTCACGCCCAAAGTGTTCCTGACCGCCGGACACTGCACCGACAGCGTGACGACGGCCCGGGTCTACTTCCAGCAGAACGCCGGCGCGAACTACGACCCCAAAACGGAGCTGGACCCCGTCTCAGGCTACCCCGAGAAATGCGCAGCCGGCACGCTCGGCAAGAAGTGCGCGACCTCGGACGAGCTGTACAACTACGGCTTCGACGACTTCGCGAGCTTCCCCAACACGCGCGACGCCGGCCTCGTCATACTCGACCAGCGCATAAAAAGGTCCGAGGACGGTGCGCTCGCTGCCCCCGGTTTTCTCGACCAGTTGGCTACCCGGCGCGGGCAGCAGGAGCTTACCTTCACCTCCAGTGGCTACGGGCTGACCCTGAGCAACCCGGTGCACGTGATTTCTTTCCGCGAGCGGCTCATGGCCCAGTCGAGGCTGAACAACCTGAGAGGCCACAACACCGACGGCTTCAACTTGCAGACCAACGGCAACGGCGACGATCGGGGCGGCACCTGCTCGGGTGACTCGGGCGGCCCCGCCTTCTACGGCGGCTATCGCTAGAATACCATCGTCGCCGTGACCTCCTTCGGCCTCAACGCCTACTGCAAGGGCACGGACTTCTCCTACAGGACCGTAAGGCGGTCATAAAGTGGATCCGCGCCCACGTTCCCGATGGCGAAGCGAGCAAGATCCGGATCGTCAAACTCTAGCTTCGGGAACACCCGATCTTCGAGAGGGCCGGCCAAGTACCGGCCCTCTTTTCTGCGCGGGACCTACACCGAGACGCCGAGCAGACCTCGGGTGAGCTGAAAGTCGGTGTTGCCGGCCCCGAAGAGCCTGGGCGTGTACTCGCGCGAGGCAACGGCGGCGACGGTCTTCAGCAGCTGTTCGGTCCAGACGGAAGAACCTCCGTCCAGAACTACGTCGAGGTCCTCGGCATGCTTCTCGAGCGTCTCCGGGTCTGAGGAGGCCTGAAGGAGTGGGATCATACGGTGCGCCTGCAGCGGATACCCTGCGACGTGCGCCAGCATGACCTCGACGCCCGTAGCCCCCAGCCCCGTCGCCGTCTCGACCCAGTGGTCCGTCGGCGCCTCCATGACGTGCAGCCCCGATTTCTTCGCAACCTGCCCGTAAGCGAGGGTGTTCTCGACGGCATGCTCGCCGAGCACCGCCTCCAAGTACGCGGGCGCAGAGAGAACCCTGGCCCTCTCGGGTACGACGACCGTACCACCCGAGTTGACGACAGCGAGGGTTATTTCTGCCAGGCTGAGTGCGGCCTCGTCAGAAACGTATCCGGAGGCGTAAAGGCCGAGCCGCAGGCTTTTTGGGCCGGCGCTTTCGTACTCCAGCGCTTCGGCGTCTCGTAGGATCTCATCGAACCAGTTTTCTACCTTCGAGATCACGCTGTCTATGCCGCCGTCAAGCTGCACGCTCGCCCAGCCGAAACGCGAGGGATCTACGCCTGCCTCCCGGAGACGGTTTCTGAAGTAGTCGTTGTGGGTCTTCTCGCAGCCGTGTTCCAGGAGCAGACCGAACCTGACGCTCGGGCTGGCAAGGTGGCCGAGCACGGTGCGGGAGTAGATGGCCTCGGCCGAGCCGGCGGAGACGCCGCAGCCCTCGGTGTGAGGCAGGGCCACGAAGCGGGTTACCTTGCCCTGGGTGGCGTCCTTTTCGTTCAGGCGATGGGCTATGCGGCGTGAGATCTGGCCCGAGCAAAGGCTCGTCGGCATGACGAGCCCAACCTGCTCCACCACCGGTCCCCGCCCGCTCTTTAGGGCTTCGAAGGAGAACTCGACGTTTGGAACGCCGGACTTCACGGGCAACGGCTCGCCGTCCGGTTCTTTCTCGTTCTCGAGTCGGTCGAGGTCCTCGCTGCCCGTCTGTTTCCAGTCGCGCCAGATGGAGACCTGGGCGTGGCCGGCGCACTCCCCGACGGTCCTCTCGCCCGAGGCGGCCCTGAGCGTCCGCTCGAAGGTTTCGCGGCCGAGGTCGTCCATCGGGGTACCGTCGAGGTAGGCCCCGGCGTTCACGTCCATGTCTTTGGAAAGGAGCTCGTAGCGGCCGGTTGTGGTGACGAACTTGATGGTCGGGACGAAGGGGAAGTTGGTGATCGAACCGTTGCCCGTGGTGAAGAAGATCATGTTCGCCCCAGAGGCGACCTGACCGGCGACGCTCTCCAGGTCGTTGCCGGGGCTGTCCATAAAGTAGAAGCCGCCCTCGTCCATCCTCTCCGAGTACTCGATCACACGGTCTACCCGCACGTCCGGGTGCTTCTTCATCGCCGCCCCGATGGACTTGATGGAGATGTTGTAGAGCCCGCGAAAGTTGTTGCCCCCGGAAGGATTGTCCTCCGCCGTGTGACCGTGCCACGAGACGCGCTCCTTGAACCGCTCGACCGCGGAGAGGAAACGCTTCGCCGTCTCCAGGTCCCTGACGTTTTTCAGGACGTAGTGCTCGGCCCCGATCAACTCGTCCGTCTCGGCCAGGTTGGCGCTCCCTCCGTTCCTGACGACCTCCCCGCTCACCCAGGCCACCAGTGGGTTGGCGGAGACCCCGGAGAACGCGTCCGACCCGCCGCACTGAAGCCCGATCCTGAGCTCCGAGGCCGGCTCCTCCGTGCGCCGCGAGGCGTTCACCTCTTCCAACCAACCCCGCACGACAGCCTTGGCCCGTTCGAGATCCCGCCTGAAACTCCCCTCCAGGCTCACGAACTCGTGCAACACGTCGTCTACCGGATAACCGTGCTCCTCGATGTAAGACCGGAGCATGCTGTTCGTCACGGCCCCCTCGCCACCGTGATTGAGGACAAGCACGGCCCCCACGTTCGGGTTGACCATGAAGCCGCTCAAGGTGCGCAGGAGAAGGTCGAGGTTGTTAGGCGTGCGCTCCTCCCCGCCCTCGGTGTGGGCGACGCAGACAATACCGTCCACGTTCTCGTAGTCGTCCGCCACGCCCTCCATCTCCATCTCCAGCGCCCTCAAGAACCCTGTGAGCCTCGAAGTAACGCCCACCAAGACCACGTAGTTGCGTGTCCCGACGCCCCTCTCTGGTCCGCGCCTGTAACCCATAAACGTGCGCGGCTCGTCGAGGGGCGGCACCTGCTCGTGAGGACGGAAACGCTCCTCGTCAAGGACGTAGGGTTTCAGTTCCGCGTCGCTGAAGTTCGGTTCGGAGGGAAGCTCGAAGTCCACGTGACGTTCCGCCAGGGCTTTCAGGATCTTCCCGTTGCACGCGTAGTCGCCGGGCGCGATGTCCTTCGTGGCGCGCCCAAAGCGGAGGCCCCAGGAGAGCAGATCCTCCCCTTCCGTAACGGGCTCGACGGCGAAACGGTGGCCTTCGAGCACGGTGTGGATGATCTCGAATTCCGAGCCTCTGTACGAGACGAGCGTGCCGGCCTCCAGCTTGCGGATCGCGATGGCCACGTTATCACCAGTCGCGGGAAGGCGTCCGGCATCCCGAAAGTCATACTCTTGCCTCACCCCGCTCTTCAAGGCTTGTACCCCCACACGTTGCAAGCTCGGCTGCGCGGTCAGTGTACCGTAGGCTGACAGCAGTTCGTGCGCCCCCCTATCTCCACGTTCGGAGCCGACGCCGTCAAAGAAAACCGGAACACCGTCGGGCTCCGGCATCCTTGAGGTTACGCGGAAGGCTCAGCCCCTGAGCAACCGCCGCACGACGATAGAGGCGAGGATGGTCGAGGTCGCGGTCGTCGCCCCCTTGAGGATAGCCTCGATGACGTCGTCCTTGAGCCCGGGCTCATCCGGTATATCTATGAGCCTGTCAACGACTTGCTGGCTGATCAAATACGCTATCCCCGCCGCCAAGATGGTTACGAGCCGCTCCCGCACCGCATCGTTCATGCGCCTTCTTTCTCTCTCCTGCACTCTGTCGGAATCGGTACCCACGCCACGCGACGCGAAAACACAAGAGCACGCCGTCCTACGGGCGGCTTTCAGCAAGAAACGAGGGCGAGGTCAGTTCGTCCCATGGACTGTAACGGTCCCCGGAGGTGCGTGGTGCGTGCCGATTAGCCGAGCCGCACCGGTCGTGGAAGGGCAGCGTTGGTGTGCCTGCTCTCACGCGCTCTCGTCCCTCAGGATGCCTACGTAGAGGGAGTGCGTTTCGGAGGAGGGTGAGGTGCCGTATTCCTGTCCGAGGATCTTCTCGCAGATTCTGTACTGGTCGAGCGCCCTCCCCCGTAGCCCCAGGCGGGCGTAACAGCGCATCAGCAGGCGGTAGCTGTCCTCGTGGCAACGATCCTTCTCCAGCACCTTGTAGCAGCCCCTTATGCTCTCCTGATACTGGCCGGTCTCCATATGGTACACGGCCAGTCGGCTCAGCATGTCCATGTAAGCATTCGACAGGCGTTCGCGCTCGACCATCGTCCAGTCGTCGTAGAGGTCCTCGATGAGGTAGTCTCCCCGGTACAGTTCTACGGCCCTCTGGTACTCGACTGCCGCCGCCCGTACGTCGCCCCCCTTCTCCAGGCGATGTCCCTTCTCGTAGCGCTCGTCGAACTCGTCCACGTCGGTCCATACCCGGCCGGCCGGAGACAACCGGTAGTACCCATCCTTCAGCGAGACGTAGTTCGTGGAGAGAGAAGGGGAGCAGCCGTCGAGGAGCTTGCGCAGGCCGTGAACGGCAGAGTTGAGCGACCACCTGGCTTTCTTGAGGTTTGACTCAGGCCACAACCAACCCATCAGGTGGTCCTGAGAGACCGGCCTCCTGCGGTTGGCCAGAAGGTATTTCAGGATGGTCAGCGCCTTGCCGTTGCGTCCCAGCTGCATGACGTTTCCGTCGCACAACATCTCGAACTGCCCGAAGAAAAACACCTGTAAAGAAGGCTTGCGGGCGGACGATTGCGGGAGATAGGCGGAGGACTCTTCCTCGACCGTCTCTTCTACCATTCGCCTCACCGTTTCAGGCGCGGCTCCACGGGCCGAGAAGGCGCCGACAATGGACCCATCGAGCCGACGCAAAACCAGTACGTCCGGATCCCTCTCCAGATAGTAATCGGTCGGCAGGTCCAACGATAATCCCTGCATATATGTCTCCAGATCGCTGATCCTCGGCCGGAAGGCCTCGATCCTACTTACCCAACTTTGTTTGCGTCGTTACTTGCGGACGTTCCGTTGACCGAACATTGCGGCTCCTTTCCCAAGGGACGAAACACCGGGGCTGTCTCCTCCTAAAACCACATCTAGGGTTCAGCATATTACGTCTGCGGGGTCGTCCGTATCACCCAAATGAGTGATTCTTGGCCCGTTCGGAAAATTATGCGGGCGCCCTGAGTAGGTGCCAATGCTTAGGCGCCCTCCACAGCGATCGGCTTTCATACCAGGCCCGGATGAGAGGCAACGCCGCCGCGCAAGAGCCCACGCCTTCTGCTACTCGTGGATTACCGCTTTCGCGGGAATGACGGGTGGAGGCTGGAGGCGTGGTTCACAAAAGGATTCACCTCTTGCGAACTCGTTTCAGCCTGCGGAACCTGCCTGGCGCTCGTCGGGGGCGTACACGGCTTCCAGCAGCACGTTTACGATCCGGGGATCGAACTGGGTCCCGGAGTTCTCTCGGATCTCCTCCAGGGCGGCTTTCTGAGGGACGCCGTAACCGTACGGCCTGGCGCGGATCATGGAGTCGAACGCGTCGGCCACCGAGACTATCCGCGCTATGAGGGGGATTTCTTCTCCCTTCAGCCCTCCGGGGTACCCCCTGCCGTCGTAGCGTTCGTGGTGGTGCTTGATGACCGGCAGCGCCGACGCCATCTCCTCTACGGGGCTGAGGATCCCGACGCCCAAATCGGGGTGCCGTTTTATCTCGGCGTACTCTTCTTCCGTGAGGCGAACGGTTTTTTGCAGGATGCGGTCGGGTATGCCTATCTTGCCCACGTCGTGCAGCAGGGCCCCGTTGGCCAGGGCCTCCATCTGTTCTTCGGACAGGGATATCTCGCGGCCGATGCGCAGGGAGAGGCTGGACACGGACCTCAGATGCTCCTTGATGTTCGGGTCTTTGGCCTCCATAGCCTCGACGAGGGTCCTGGCTATCCCGGGGACCCGCCTCTCGCCATCGAACATCTCGAGGTCTTGCGTGCCGGCGGGTAGCCCGGAGATACCCTCTGGACGCCCCCTGGCTTTCTCCAGGGCACGCATGGCCGCGTCGAGGACCGCGGGGGCCTCGTTCCCTGTCTCGGCGAACACCCAGCCCACGGCGGCCGCGGCAAGATCGCCGGGAGCACCGATTTCCTCCGAGACGTGTTGCTGGAGCGAGAGCGCGACCCGGCGGGCCCTGTCCTCACCCGAGCCGCCAAGAACGACGACGAACTCTTCGTCCCCGTAGCGGAACGCGCGCTGCCTGCCGTCCCCTAGCCTCTGCCCGATCCTACGTAGGAAGAAATCGCCCGCGGCCGGACCGCGGTCCCGAACACAATCACGAAGCCCAGTCGGGTGCATCGCCAGTACCGTGAGCGGCCTACCGGAGGAGAGCTCCTGCCGCAGGACGCGCTGGAGCGACGCGCGGTTCGGCAGCCCCGTTAGCTGATCGAGCCCACCCGGGGCGTTCCCGGCGTTCTTCAGGGCGGGGGTCGCTTTCCCTGCGAGGAGCTTCAGGGCCCGCTCCTCCTCGGCGCCGTACTCGCCGCCGCCGACGATCATGGCCCCCCACTTCTCCTCTTCACCCGTGCCAAGAGGCACGGCCATGAAACCCTTTATGCCATGGATCTCCTCGTCCGCGCGCACCGTCTCGCCCCCGCGACAACTCTGGAGCAAAAGGCGTTGGATCGCGGGGTGCCACCAGCTCGGGCAGACGTCGAAGTCGCCCTCCATTACGCTCTGGTGATGGTTGCCCGTGAGCGCGGCAACGTGCGCGTAGGATCCCCCACCCACCACGTGGGCGGCCTCGACGGTCCATGCGAGGATGCCTTCCAGGCTCAACACCTTCAGTACCGGCCCGAACTCCGAGATCAGGTCCTCGTCGCTCTCCACGCGGTCTATCTCTTTGGCGAGGGTCGAGGAGAGCCCGACGGCGAGCCTCTTCAAGCCCTGTACCTCGGAGGCCAAGGACGTTACGCTCACGCAAAAGAGCGCTATAAAGCCGGTCCTTAAAGCCACCGGGGTAGAGACGAGATCCCCGAAGCCTCCCACCACGACGACGGCAACGGGATACCCGGCCACCAGGGCGGCCGCGGCCGACGCGACCTTCTGGCGGGTGTCTATCCAGGCTATCCCAAGGGTCGCCAGGAGATAGAGCGGGAAGAAGGGAGACTCCGCCCCCCCCGCATACGCAACCAGCACCCCGACGAGCGCACAGTCAAGAAACACGCCAACGAGCCGCTCGCGCAACAAGACCTCAGGCCAGCCCAGGGCCGAGAACACCCCGAAGAGGAAAGCGGTCCCTACCGCCAGGTAAGCGACTTCCATCCCGGCCAGGGGCCACGCCTGGCTCAGCAGCAAGGCCACGATGGCCGCCAGCGCCATACGCAGCAGCCCGGCCCCCCGAGAGGCAGTTGTTGATGCCGTCTTGGTCTGGCGCATTCTCCTACCTCATCTGCCCACTATCAGGGGCGACGCTACCGGGAAAGGGCTTGGCCGAGGTTCTCGTCGCGGCGGGGGTCGGATGCGCCTGGCCTCGCGCCGCCCCCGCTCTCGAGGGAAGGGAAGACGAAGCGGTGATCGTCCGCCCTCCTGTACCCTTCCGACTCGGTGTCGAGGAGCCTCAAGAGCGCCCGCACGACGACCCCATCGAACTCAGTGTCTATACCGGTGCTCAACTGCTCGCGCGCCTGCGCTGACGTCATTCCGGGGCGTCGGGGCTGGTCCAGGATCATGGCTGCGTAGGCCTGAGCAACCGAGAGTATCCTCGACTCGAGCGGTATCCACGGGCCGCGCAGCTTGTGCGGGTATCCCCTGCCGTCGGGACGCTCGTGGTGCCAGCGAACCCACGAGGCCATCTCCTCGAACTCCGAGATGGCGGCCAGCGCCTCTGCGCCGCGCGCGGGATGCTCGTCAAGGTGGCTCCTGGCAATAGAGTTGGGCCTGCCGGTCGCGAGCAGCATCTCGTCCGGCAACCCGAACAAGCCGATGTTGTGCAGAAGCCCGGCCATCCGCAGCCGCTCCACGTGGGTGTCGTCCAACTTCATCTCGCGGGCGAGGTCGGCGGCGTACGTAGCCGTCGCCGCAGCGTGCCTGTGAGTATAGCCATCCCTCTGGCCGAGATCTCGGATGATCATGGTCCCGAACGTCGTGTTAGACGTAGCAAGCGCCTCCTCCAGCGACTCCACCCGCACCCGCAGTTCCCCGTTCTCTCTCACCTGCTCACGCGAGCGGTACATCAACGCGAGGCTTCCAACCGAACCCGCTACGACCACGACCGCTGCCGGAGGCCCGTAAACGACCAGGGTCAGGACACCCAATCCTGCTATCAGGATGTTCAATGCTTCCGGGAGCAGATAAGGTTGTACGGTATCTTTCCAGGTTTCGTGAAATGCCCGATTATGTTTGATCCTGAGAAGGATGCCATTGACCGCCTCGCTGGACGCTTCCTGTACGATGCCAGCCACAAGGGTTGCGTACAAGATAGCAGCCCAAGGTTCCGAATCGTTGACCAGCAAGGGGCGAGAAATCAAAGAGAACACGATCCCTGCCAGGTACACAATGGTGACGTTATGGGCTATTTCGTAAGCTGTACGTAGCGGATCTCGGCCCCCCACGTACAGGGCGGAAGGAATGGCGGCCAACGCAGCCCACGTGGGTCCTAGCGCCGCGATCGCTACAATGACCGGAATGTTCCACACGCCGATAGCGGTACGCTCATTCACCTGTATTGAGAAGAGATCACCCAGAAATATGAACGCAGCGAAGATTATCGTGCCAACAACGATTTGTGGTTCGAGCGTTAGACCATACCTGTAACTCCAAGCAGCGGCGAGCGCCACAGCCAAAGCTGCGAGCGTTGCCACGTACGCTCTGAGATGGGTTTCACCCAAATTACCGCACCTTGCGTAGAAATCTGCGCTCGTTGTGCGCTGTATTCTCGCACACTAAAGAGGCTTCACACAAGGCTTCTTTTGAGCTTTACGGTTTACCAAGACCTTTTGCTCATCTTGCTCCCTTCGCCAAATGGTTCGAAATTACGGTGGCCTGCGTTTGCCAAGACCTCTTTTGCTACTCCCTTTCCCTTGACCTTATTGATGCCTAGATACTACCTGAACTTACGCCCCCGTTAGCTACGCGGGTAATAGAGTGCTAGCACTTGCGGTCTATCTTATCTCGACCGTTCCGAACTTCTGGCCTCTATGGATCGGAGGCTACGGCGAGGAAAACGAGGATGACGAGGCCTGCTGCGGCGGTTGCGGCGCCCGCAAGGAGGTACGTGAAGCGCGCTCCAGAGGAGTCCACGATCGCGCCGCCCATCCCGTAGGCGAAGATCTCCCCGACGCTGAAGCCCAGAAACCTTACGGAGAACACGCGCCCCAGGAAGGCGTCGGGCACCCTCTTCTGGAGGATGGTGTCGGTGGTCACGTTCTCGGTGCCGTTGGCGACCCCGGCCACAGCCAGCGCGCCGAGCGCGAGGCCGAAGGTGGGAGAGAGGCCCGCTCCGACGAGCGCCAAAGCCGTCGCAAAGACCCCGAGGAAGTACAAGGGCAACAGCCTGACCCGGTCTCCCAGCGTGACCATGAGGACGGAGCCGAGCATCATGCCGCCCCCGTACAGGCCGACGAGGAGACCGTAACCGGCGTTGCCGGCGTCGAAGGTCTCCTTGGCGAGGAAAATCTCGGCCGGGATCGTGATGTTGACCGTCAGGACGGTGAGGAAGGCCCCGAGTACGATCGCGAGTGGCACGCGCGAGCGGGCCAGGTAGGCGAACCCGGAGCTCAAGTCTTCCCCGAATCCGGCGTCGTCTTCCTCCCTCTCTGGCCGGGGCAAGGGGATAAGCGAGAGCAGGGCCGCGGAGGCCAGGTAGGTAAGCGAGTCGAGCACGAAGGCGGCGTCGACGCCCACGATCGCCACCAGCAGGCCTCCGAGGGCCGGACCAGCCGTCTCCGAGACGCTGAACGTGCCGCCTACCAGGGCGTTGGCCCGCGTTAGATCCCCCCGTCCCACCACGCTCGGGAAGGCGGCCCGCACCGTAGGGTTGAAGAACGTACGGGCGAGGCCCATAAGAGAGACGAGGACGTAGATGGTGGTGAGATCCCTGGCGAAGATCAGCCCAAGGACGAGAACCGCCCGCGCGAGGTCGCTCGCCACCAGGACCAGCCTGCGGTCGAGGCGGTCCGCGAGGACGCCGGCGAGCGGGCTAGCCAAGGCGGGCAACAGACGGGCGATGAGCGCGCCCCCCACGGCCGAGGCGCTGCCCGTGACCTGCACCACAAGCACGACAAGAGCCACCATGGAGACCGCATCGCCCAGGAAAGAGGTGCCCTGGCCGATCCAGAGCCGCAAGAAGCGAGCATTTTTCAGGAGAGGATCGTTAGTGGAGTCCATCCCCCCTACCCCCCGACGAGACCACCAACATCCTCCCGGCGACGAAGGCCGCTTTTCAGCTTAACCTATAGCGCTACCCGACTCTAGTCCGCACCCGAACGTCTACCCCGTGCGCGAGAACGGAATCAAGCTCCCAAGGGGTTTCCGAGTCCCTACCAGCTAGCTCCACGGCCGAAGGCCCCGTCGCGCCTCCATCCCGCGCGGCTACCGGCGAGAGCGCGCAGGCGCCGAGCCGAACGGGATTCTCCGTCTCTGCCAGTGCGGCGAGCGAGATCGTCGCATGTTCCGGGTCGGGGGTGGAGATCGCGAGGCGGACGACGCCGGTCGCGCCGTTCGGGTGCCTGGTCGCTGGGCCACCGGGGACGCGCAGTTCGCGGGGGGTGAGGTCTTCGATCAGGAACGGGAAGATCCTGTTTTCCTGGCGTATCCTGGCACTGTGCCAGCGTATGTCTGTGCCATCGGGCAGCCGGCGGCCGCCGTCGTCGGGACCGTCGACCGCGAAGCCCAGGGATTCCAGCCTCCTCACGTCGGGGTCGAGGTCGTCGGAGGCTGCGCAGTAATCGATCAGGCCTTCCTGTGGGTAAAACCCTCGCCAGCCCCAGACGTTGTCCGTAGGGTCTTCAGGATCGAGGAAGGAGATCAGCTCGAAGTAGGTTCCGTCCTCGAAAGGTATAAGCGCGTTGCGCGTCAGGCCGTCGGCGTGCTCGCCGCCCGGCGTCACCGCGAAACCGAGTCGTTCGTAGTCGGCCGAGGCAAGCTCCAGGTCGCGCACGAGGATCACCAGGTGGTCGAGCCGGGTCAGCACGGCGCGCAGATGCGAGGGGCTAAGATTCCGGCTTCAAGGGACCGTCCGTGCTACCCGGACCGGCCGCCGGACCGCTTTCGTTGCGCCCGGGGCGCTGATCTTCCCACCGCTCCAGGGTTCGTCCGGGAAGATAGACGATGAAGAGCCACAACACGGCGACGACGAAGAACCCCAGTATGACTATAAAGAACTGCCAGATCTCCGACCCCAAAATCTTCCTCTCCGTCGCGTGAGCACGGTTATGCTATATGCAGAGAGTATCGTACATGATGGCCGCTTACGTCGTAAAAGGATTACCCGCGGTCTACCGGCACGGTGTTGCTGTTTACGCAGGCAAGTATCGGATCAACGTTCGCAGAAAGGTGGATCAAAGACCCTGGGGGCCCAGATCTCTGTGCTCGGGCCACAGCATCGTGAGGTCGTTTCTGTGGTGTACACGTGGTCAGCCTCGCCCAAAGCCCCTGAGGCGAGCAAGGTCCCGTCAGGGTACGCGGCGACCCGCAGCCGCAGCATACGGTAGATCTCATGCCGCTCTTTGGGTTCGAGAGTTAGCAGGTTCTCGGGCATCATTCCAGCGTATGATCTCATCACTTGTTCGGAGTCTTCTTCGAGGCGCTTAATATGCTGCTGGCGCTGAGCGAGTGCTTCGAGTTCCCTTTGTGCCGTCTCGAGACCATCCTTCAGTCCCGCCAGCTTCACTCTCAGCTCATCAAGGGTGATCAGACCTTCGGCGGCCATATCCTGAAAGCCACTCCTCTTGCGCTCAAGAGCAACGATCCTGTCGATCCACTCCCGTGCCTCCCTGTCGGGGTCTCCGTGCGTCTGCGCCCTTTCCTTCTCGATGAGGCGCTCGATGGTGACTCTTTAGTCTGTAGGGGGCTCTACCTTCGAGCGTCCTGGCTAGACGCTTACCCTCGCAGGAGGGGCAGGAGTTATGACCTGGTCCAGAGGTGGTTCGGGGCCGACTCCTGTAGGCATGATTGCAGCTGTCGTGTGCACAGGGGAACGATAGGCCCTATCGTTTGTTATTTGGTCGAGTTCGAGTTATGGTCCAGGACCCTCTTCGACCGCTAATCCCTCCCGCTCCGCGAGGTTCGCGCCGATGCGCCGTGCCAGCCCGGGCACTAACAGCACGATCCCTAACCCCAAGATTAGCCAGGCAGCCACCACGTAGGGGAAGACGTTGAACGGGAAGTCTGGAACCGGACAGATGTTTGCGTAGATGACGTAGACCAGGATAGCGAGGGCGATCACCGGGACGATCGCCTCCCAGACACGCACCCTGCCGCTGACGAACAGGAACCTCAAGGCACCTACGTTCGTCACGATGTAGGCAACCAGCAGGCTCAACACCCCGATGGTGCCAGGGTAGAAGAAGGCGTTCACCGCCGAAACCCCGCCTATGCGCTGGGCCACGAAGGCGACGATCGCGATCACCATGACGACCGCCAGGGCGTTTGCCGGGGATCCGGTGCGATCCGACGTCTCGCCCAGGCGGCGCGAGAGGAAACCGTCGCGGCAGAGGGCGAACAGCATGCGCGATCCCGCCGTCGCGGTTCCGAGGGCGCTGGCGAAGGCGCTGACCATCACGCCGAAGCCTAGGGTCTGGGCCAGCATGACGATCGTGTAGAAGACGCCCATGGCGATCACTGCCGTCGCGATGGCGCGAGGAATATCGCGGCGGGGGTTGTCCGTCTCTTCGCCTAGGGACGCGGCCCCCTCGAAGCCCGCGAACGAGAGGAGCCCGAAGACCGCCGCCAAGGCGACCGTGGCTATGCCGACCCCGCTCGGCAGCGTGAAGGGGGAGAGCGTGAAGGTCTGGCCGTCCGGCGCCGTGCCGGCGAGCACCCTGGCGAAGATGACCACGACGACGATCACGATCAGGGTGACCGTCAGCCCCTCCATGCCGAGCAACGCGCGGGTTGCCACCCGTACGTCCCCGTACGCCACGAACCAGATGAGCGCGGCCGCCACCAGCGAGATCACGAGCCACTCGGCGTTCGG
>DATDKB010000187.1:0-2741 GCA_036520255.1 Rubrobacter sp.
CAACGTACACGACCAGGAGGAAGGCAAGCCGCTCACCGAGGGCTTCTTCCACGGCACCGGGCACGGGGTCGGGCTGGAGATCCACGAAGCACCCCGCGTCTCCCTGGCCGACGACGAGCTCGTTCCCGGCGACGTCATCTCTGTCGAGCCAGGCGTCTACGACCCGGAAGTCGGCGGCATCCGTGTTGAGGACCTCGTCGTCGTCACCGAAGACGGGTGCCGTAACCTGACCAGTTTCCCGAAGCGGTTCCGGCTCAAAGAGTAGCCAGAAGATCCCGACCAGGTCCGAACGGGACGTGAGCGGCGCCGGGCGGGGACGGACACTCGTCCTGGTCAAGCACGCGATGCCGGTCATCGAACCCCACGCACCTCCCAGCGGTTGGCGCCTTTCGGAAGAGGGCCGGTTGCAGAGCGTCGCCTTGGCCAAGAGGTTGGAAGGCTACGGACTGGAACGCGTGGTGACCAGCGAAGAGCCCAAGGCCGCCGAAACGGCGGAAATCGTGGCCGAACACCTCGGTCTCGCCTGGACCTCTGCCTCCGGGCTGCACGAGCACGACCGCACCGGCGCGACGTTCGGCACCCGGGAGGACTTCGAGTTGGCCGCCAAAACCTTCTTCGACAACCCTGGGAGGCTGGTCTGGGGCAATGAGACGGCCGAGCAGGCCCGCGCACGTTTCGCCAGCAGCGTCCGGGCCGTGCTCGAGGAATATCCGAAAGGGAATCTGCCCTTGGTGGCCCACGGCACCTTCAACACGCTCTTCCTCGCGCAGCACGGAGATTTCGATGCTTTCAATTTCTGGTGCAGGCTCGGTTTGCCATCCTTCTACGCTCTGTCCCTTCCCCGCTTCGGGCTGCAGGATGTGATCTTCGACTTGGACGTATGATCCGGCGTCAGGTTAGCCCGTGCCGGCGCATTCGAGAACCCGGCTACCCGGGGCCGGAGTTGTGGATCTCACGCCAGGAGAAAGCCCACAATGTAGCAATTCCCCGCCGGGATGCTAGAGTGAAGTCTTGGTAGCATCGGAAGAGGAGACTTTTTGAAGGTTGGATCCGCCGCTGATTCGGTAGCGGTCTCCAGAGACGAAAACAACAGGGTGTTCTCGTACAGCCCTGACATCGGCGCGCTCGTACCATTAATGTTCCACGTCCCATAATCATCAGACCGCCCCGGACGCTCGTGGTCGATGAAACGAAACACGTGGCGAAGCGTAACCATAGAAGGAAAGCGACACCGACGGAGTATCCCCGTCTGGAGATCTCCTGCTAGGAGGTTCGAGAGTGATGTCCGACAACATAGGCGGTCAGGGCCGGATGTGGATGGTCTTCATCCTTGGGATCGCGGCTATCGTCGCCGTGGTGGGGACGCTGGCGGGCCTGAGGTCGATGGCGGCCTCGGCCTCACCAGAGAAGCTCTCGAACGAGGAACTGCTCTCGAAGGCGGCCAAAGCGCCCGAGAGGGCACCGGACTTTAGCGCCACCCTCACCGTCGAGCAGAGCGTGATCCCCGCACAACTCCTCGAAGCCGCTGGGCAGGATGGCGGCTTCGCGGCCTCCGGCCCCAAGACGGCCCGTGTCTGGTACGGCGGGCCGGACAAGGTCCGTGCCGAGCTGCAGGGTGAGAACGGCGACAGGATCTTCGTGAGCGATGGTGAGAGGGCCTGGGCCTACAACGGCGTCACCAACACCCTCAAGACCGGCAAGCGTCCCGCAGAGCCTCGGACTCTTGAGCAGCCCGACGCAGAGGATCCGCCGAGCCCCGCAGAGGTGGACAGGATGCTGGCCGAGCTCGCCCCGACGAGCAAGCTGACCCAAGGTACGCCCATCCGCTTCGCCGGCCGCGAGGCTTACGTCCTGACTCTGAGTCCTAAGGATAAGAGCTCGACGCTGGTTGAACGGGGAAGGGCGATCATAGACTCCGAGACCTTCCTGCCGCTGCAGCTCTCCCTGTATGCCCAGGGCCAGCCGGACCCCGTTTTCTCATGGAGTGTCTCCGACCTGGACGTGGGTCCCGTTCCAGCCGAACGATTCGCTTTCCAGGTCCCCCCCGGTGCCGAGGTGGTTCCCTTCGATATGGACAAAGGGGAGAGCCATGATCTCGAAATGCGCGCTGGTGCCGAGCCAGTGAAAGTAAAGACCGCGGCTGAAGCCCAGAAGCTTGTGGACTTCGAGATCGGTGAGCTTGCGAACCCTCCGGGCGGGCGCGAGTTGACGGATGTGTACCTCAAGGGCGCTGACGGCGCGGTCCTCACCTACGGCTCGGGATGGGGTAGCGTGGTCCTGGCCCAGGGACCGCAAAAAGATGGAGCATCCGCGCCCCAGGCGCGAGCAGCGGGTGGCGATCTCTCGCTCCCGACGGTGGATCTCGGCGGCGGGGTGAAGGCTACCGAACTCTCCACACCCATCGGTACGGGACTGCGCTGGAACGCGGACGGGATCTCCTACGTCCTGACCGGCAGCGTTCCTGCGGCGGACCTAGAGCAAGCAGCCCGAGAGCTCAAGTAGGCCTTGACCGAATTGCCAGGCCAGAGAGGGACGCCGTCTGACCCCACAGACGACGTCCCTGCCCTGGAACTCGAGGGTCTGACCAAGTACTTCGGAACCTTTGTAGCGGTAGAAGATTTGAACTTCGTGGTCAGGCGGGGCGACGTCTACGGATTTCTGGGGCCAAACGGCAGCGGGAAGAGCACGACCATACGTATGATCCTTGGCCTGGTCAGACCAACGTCCGGCGAGGTCAGGAT
>DATDKB010000188.1:0-4475 GCA_036520255.1 Rubrobacter sp.
GCCTCGATCAGCGGTCCCCCCGAAAAGCCAGGATAGGGTGTCGCGTCGGTCTGTATGTAGCGTTCCAGCCTCGGTCCCCGCCGGGTGCGTACCGGGCCTCCCACGGCGCTCACGACCCCGAGCGTGGCCCTCGGTCCCTCGCCGCGAGAGTGGCTGCCTATGGCGAGCGAGATCTGACCGACCCGCGCGTCGCCTTCGACGGGCGTCGCGGGCTCTATGTCCAGGCCGTCCACGCGCAGCACAGCGAGGTCCGTGGAATGATCCCTGCCCGCGAACCGTGCTGAGAAGGTTCTCCCGTCACGGGTCTCTACGGACAGGTCCTCTTCGCGCTCCAGTACGTGGCTTGCCGTCAGCACCATGTTCTGCGCGAAGACCACGCCGCTTCCCGAACGGCGCCTGCGTCCGTTCACGCGCACGACCGCGGCGGCGACGGTCTCTACCGCGTCGGCCATACCATCGGACAGCGCGCCAAGGGTATCTTTCTGTTCCATGATCTTCTCCTGATCCGTTGACTGATACGACTACTCTATCCCCGGCCGGAGATGCGGGCATCACCCGTCCGGCTAGTCTTTGCCCGGAAGAACGGCTAGTCTCTCGGGGACCACACGCGAAGAAGGAGTCCGGATCAGGATCACTATAACGACGGCCGGTTCGCGGGGTGACGTGCAGCCGTGCGTGGCCCTCGGGCTCGGACTGAAAAAGGCCGGCTACCTGGTAACCGTGGCCACCTGGGCTCCGTTCCGAAAACTCGTTGAGGACAGCGGCATCCTGTTCCACCCCGTCGCCGGTCCTGACCCGGACCGGCTCGTGGCCGCCCTGGTCGAAGCCGGAAGCAAACCCTGGAAGTACGCCAGACGGTTTCGCAGCCTCCTGCGTCCCCACATGACTCAAGGCTTCCACGACTGCCTCGCAGCCTGCCGGAACGCGGACGCTATCGTCTACACGCCGCTCGGGTTCACGGGATACATGGTGGCCGAGCATCTGAGAATCCCGGCGGTCGGGGCCGTGGTAGAGCCGCTTTTCGTGCGCACGGGACGTTACCCGAGCGCCATGCTCGGACGGCCTCCGGGCGGTTCGGCCCTCATCGAGCCGCCTGGTCCGGGAAGGCTCTACAACCACCTCACGCACCGCGCGGTAGAGCAACTCTACTGGAGGACCGTGCAGCCTCTGGTTCGAGATCTCCGCGGGGAAGTGGGACTCCCTCCCATACCGTCCCTGCTCGGTCCCCTCGGAGGCATACACAGAGAGCGCAGCCCACTCCTCTTGGGGTGGAGCAGGCACGTTGTGCCCGTAAGCCCGGAGCGAGAGGCCTGGATGCGCACCACGGGCTACTGGTTTCTGGCCCAAACGAACTGGCGGCCGCCGGTGGAGTTGCGGGGGTTTCTGAACGCCGGAGAGCCACCGGTATCGCTCGGCCTTGGCAGCATGAGCGGCATCGCGTCCGTCCGCACGGGTCGGATCTTCGACCTGACCGTCCGCGCGCTGGAGCATGCCGGGAAAAGGGGCATCCTGCTTGGAAGTGATGGTGGGCAGGCCGGGCTTCCGAACAGCACCATAAACATAGCCGGTGGAGTGCCTTACGGTTGGCTGTTCCGGCGCGTCGCGGTGGCCGTGCACCACGGCGGCGCCGGTACAACGGCCGAGGCCTTGAGGGCGGGTGCTCCTTCCGTGGTCATACCCTTGGGCCCGGATCAGGCGTTCTGGGGCTCGCGGGTGGCCGCCCTGGGAGCGGGACCATCCCCAATTCCCCCGAGACGGCTCACCGCCGAACGCCTCGCCTCGGCCATCCTGCGGACCGCGAACGATGCCGAGATGCGCAAGCGTTGCAGGGATCTAGGAGAAAAGATCTCGGCCGAAGACGGGGTGAGCAAAGCGGTCGAAGCTCTCCAGGATCACGTAGGTAAACGCGGCGTGTCCCAAACCCAAGAGCCACGCGACGAACCCCGCTGATACCCGTAGCCTGATGCCCCTGGCCGCGCTCAGGCTTCGTCGTTCTGGCTCACGGCCCGCCTCTCTGCGGCGGCCTTCGCCCGGTCGTAATTGCGACCCAGGATCCCGAGTACCGACGCGACGTCTTCCTCGTCTTCTATTGGAAAGCTTACGTAGCCTCTGGAGCCGGCCCGGTGCGGCCTCGCCCTGCCCCTCGCGAGCAGAGATCCTCCCGCATCTCCGGGGTGACCGGCAGGTCCGCGATGCGGTCGCGGTGGACGTGCCCGATCTCACGCTTGCCGTAGCGGAACGCGACGCAATCGAACCTGCCTGGCTCGGAGGTGGTCCCCGGCCAACCGAGCACCTCCCGCTCGACCTCCACGATCAGCTCCTCCATAAAATGCCTCCTATCGCAAGATCTTCTCTTAAGGTCACGTTCGTGTCTTTATGCTAGAAGGATCTCACCCCGCGCGCCCCGTTCAGAGGTACGGTTTTCGACCTGTACCACCGTACGGTAGGGCAGAGCGGACCAAGACCGAGTCCCGATGAACGCCGACCGCATGACGCGAGCCGCCATCGCCCGCGACTCTTGTGCCAACACCGTGGATTCCGGCTTCCGCGGGAATGACGCTGATAGAACCACGGCGGGCCCGGTATCAGCCCGACCATGTCCTCGAGGCCGCGAGAGGATTACCAGGCTACAGGCTCCCGGTCGCGGAAGAAGCCGCCGGTTGGGCCGCTGTTTGGCAGCGTCGCGGCCCACACTAGGGCTTCGGCCCCTTCTTCGACGGTGCGCGTGGCGCCGGAGCCACCCATGTCGGTCTGCACCCATCCGGGGTTGACGGCGTTGACGAGAATGCCGCTACCGCGCAGCTCGGAGGCCAGGATGCGCGTGAGGACGTTGAGCGCGGTCTTGGAGACGCGGTAGCCGGGGGAGCCGCCACCCATATCCTCCAGGGACGCGAGCCCCGTCGAGACGTTGACGATGCGCCCGTAGCCGTTGCGCCGCATGAGAGGAATCGCCACCTCGCAGAGGCGCCAGGCCCCGAACAGGTTCGCCTCCAGCGCCTCCTTTACCCGGTCGAGGTCGGCGTCCACGCCGCTCTGGCCTTCGTCGTTGGAGATCGCCGCGTTGTTCACCAGGACGTCGAGTCGCCCGAACTCCTCCTCGACGGAGCGCGCTAGCCGCTCGACGCTCTCAGGCTCTGACACGTCCAGCTGGTGGACGACCACGCCGTCGGGGAGGTTCGAGGCGGCGTCCCGCCCTTGCTCAGCGTCCCTCGAACCCATGACCACCGTGATCCCACGCCCTGCCAGCTGGCGGCAGACCTCCAGCCCGATCCCCCGGTTTCCCCCGCTTACAAGCGCGACCCGCCCGTGCTCCATTGTTCAACCTCCCGTTTTCAGGACATAATCGAAAAGAACCTAAATACTACCCACCGAGAAGCCCAAACGCCGCCCCGACCGCATCCTCCGGCGACCCGGCTGCGGTCACGTGTTCTCCAAGACCCCAACCGTCCAGAACCACAACAGGCCGCCCAACTTTCCTGGCAAGACCTATCTCCGAAAGCGTCCCGTACTCGCCCCCAACGGCGATAACCACATCCCCCGAACACGCCACAGCCAGGTTCCTCGCCTGCCCCACGCCCGTCGCCACGGAGTACGCAAGATATTCGTTCTGCCTCCTCCGATCTTCGTCTGGCAGGATGCCTATGGCCGTGCCGCCGGCCTCGGTAGCCCCGCGGGCCGCGGCCTCCATCACACCCGAGAGCCCGCCGCAGACGACGGTTGCTCCCCGCTCGGCGACGAGCTTGCCGACCTCGCGGGCTTGCTCGTAAAGATCTCCTGACGCCGTGCCTGAGCCTACGATGGCGACGTACCGCGGGCCGGTCACAGGGTCGGGTAGCGGCTCGTCTGTCCGAGCAGGAAGCGGAGGAGGCTGACGGCCCCGTCTTTGCTGAGGGGCTCGTTCCAGTTGCCGCACTTGGGGGATTGGATGCACGCTGGGCATCCCTTCTTGCACGGGCAGCGTGTTATGACGCCTAAAGTGTCGCGGGCCAGGGACTCGAAGGCGTCGAAGCCGCGGCGGGAGATGCCGACACCGCCGGGGTAACCATCGTAGACGAAGACCGTGGGGAGGCGGCTCTGGCGGTGCGCTGGGGTGGAGAGGCCACCGATGTCGGCGCGGTCGCACATCGCGAACAGGGGCAGGAGCCCAATCATGCCGTGCTCCCCGGCGTGCAACGCCCCCCCGAAGCTCTCGAAGCTGGGCCTCGCTTCCTTGGGCAACGGCGGCAGCGTGATCCAGAGGGCCTGCGTCTCCAGCATCACGTCGGGGAGATCCAGGGGATAAACCCCGACCTCCTTGTCGTCGGCCACCCTGACCTTCTTGAAGTAGGTTACGGAGTCGGTCGTCCTTACCTTGCCCCAGTGGAGTAAGGATCCGTTAGCTAGGTCGCGCTTTTCGGTCTCTTCGAGCACCTCCACATCCGTCTCCACACGTGGCTTCGTGTAGTAGCGGTTAGGGACGCGGCGGGCGACGGCCC
>DATDKB010000189.1:0-4393 GCA_036520255.1 Rubrobacter sp.
GGAAGAGACCCGAAAGAGATAGAGCGATCCATAACCATCAGGCCCGAGCACATCAAGGACGCCGACAGATACGTAGAGAAGGGGATCACGCACCTGATCTACGGCGTCGGCGGCCCCGACTACGACCTGGGTCCACTAGAGGAGCTCATCGCCTGGCGTAACGACTACCGCGAGCGCAACGGGGAGAGGATCGCCAGCTAACCCGGCTCCGCACTAGACTGAGAGGAGCGACGCCATACCGACACCAGAGCACGTAAACGTCGTCGAGCGCTGGTTCGATGATCTCTTCACCCGCGGCGACCTGGACGCCGTAGACTACCTCGTCGCCCCGGACTTCGTGGCCCACGGCCAGGGCGGCACGGACGACGTACACGGACGACGTACACGGACGCGAGACCTTCCGGAAATGGCTGCGATGGTATACGTCGGCCTTCGTGGACAGGGAGTGGACGGTCCACTACATCCTCTCCGAGGACGACAAGGCCGTCGCCCGCTGATCGGGCCGGTCCGTGTACAGTGGCGGCCTGCTCGACATTCCTTCGAGAGATCAGCGCGTCTTCGAGACCAGCATCCTTATCCTCTACGTCGAAGGTGGGTTCGTTCAAGAACTTTGGTCCGAGATGAGCGACCTCCAGGTCATCATGGAGCTTGGAGCCTTCCCGGTGCCGTAATGATACCGAATCCGTCTGGAGGGCCGTGCTTTCCGGCTGCGGTGCACGTCGGGGTCTTCTCCTCCGTCATTCCCGCGAAAGCGGGAATGCACGTGTGGCACAAGATGTGGGCCTGTGCACGGTGGCGTTGCTGTTCACCCGGACTTGGTATGAGCTCGTTAGATCGGACTTCGTCTACGGGATAAAGTAGATCCAGACCCGCGTCCCGTAGGTGTCACGCACGAGATCATCGGCCGAGAGGGTGGCTTCCGCCAGCCTGCCGCCGGCCCGGGACGAGAAGGTTTCGATCGTGCGCCGGATCACGTCCTCGCGCGGTATTAGCGTCTGGCGCCGCAGGGGACCAACGCGCTTCTCGGCGCTCTTTATGGCCTTGTCGGTGAGCTTCTCCTGGCCGACCCGCAGCACGCGGAGCATCCTGGCTGCATCCATCTCGTGGGAGAGGATGGTGTGGTGGAGGACGGCGCCGTTGACCAATTTTCCGGAGGGCGTCTTTTGCTCTCCGTGTACGGTTAGCCGGCGCTTATGGCCTGGTCGAGGTCATAGATCAAATCCTCCACGTCCTCGATGCCGACCGAGAGTCGCAGGAGGCCGTCGGTGACGCCCCTGG
Organism: Rubrobacter sp.; assembly: GCA_036520255.1. Taxonomy (GTDB): domain Bacteria; phylum Actinomycetota; class Rubrobacteria; order Rubrobacterales; family Rubrobacteraceae; genus Rubrobacter_D. Next base: position 1,279 of record DATDKB010000189.1, read on the forward strand.
CCTCACGCTGCTTCCTGGGGATCGCGGCGTGGGTCATGGTGGTAGGGTGGGTGATGAGGGACTCGACCCCGCCCAGGCTCTCGGCGAAATGGAAAACCTCCGTTTTCTGCACCGCGGCGTAGGCCGCTTCGGCGCCGCCCTTCAAGGTGAAGGAGACCATCCCTGAGAAGCCGCTCATCTGCCTCTTTGCCAGCTCGTGTTGCGGGTGATCAGGTAGGCCGGGGTAGTGCACCGTCTCTACCTGTGGATGATCCTGCAAGAATCGCGCCACCGCCAGGGCGTTCTCTTCGTGCTGGCGCATCCGGACGGCCAGGGTCTTGAGGCCGCGGAGCACGATCCAGGCGTCGAACGCGCCGGGGACCGCGCCAGCGGCGTTCTGGTAGAACTTGATCTCCTCGTAGAACTTCTCGTTGGAGGTGGCCACCGCTCCGCCGATTACGTCGGAGTGTCCGCCCATGTACTTGGTCGTCGAATGGACTACGATCTCTGCCCCGAGGGCGAGCGGGTTCTGGAAGTAAGGCGAGGCGAAGGTGTTGTCGACGGCGACGACCGCGCCCCGCTCGTGCGCCATCTCCGAGAGTTTCGCTATATCTGAGAGGGTCAGCATCGGATTGGTCGGCGTCTCTATCCAGAGCATCTTCGTCTCGGGCCTGAGCGCCTCCTCGACGGAAGCAGGGTCCGTGGTGTCGGCATAGGTAAAGTCCAACCCGCCGGCCCGAGGAAGGACCTTATCGAAGAGCCGGTAGGTCCCGCCGTAGAGGTCGTCGCCCGCGACGACGTGGTCGCCCGGCGAGAGCAGGCTCATCACCGCGGTCGTCGCGGCGAGCCCGGAGGCGAAGGCGAGACCGTACTCCGCGCCTTCGAGGGCGGCGACGCACTCTTCGAGGGCAGCACGCGTCGGGTTTCCCGATCTGCTGTACTCGTAGCCCTTGTGTTGGCCCAGCGCTTCTTGCGTGTAGGTCGAGGTCTGGTAGATGGGGACTATCGTCGCACCCGTGGCGGGGTCAGGGTCCTGACCTGCGTGTATGGCGCGAGTGGAGAACCCGCTCTCTGAGAAATTCATGAATCCTCCCCGAAGATGCGGTAGGGCTTTATGAGATCTTCCTGCGTGGCGCCGGAGTTGGCGAGCATCCAGTCGTCGTCGAAGACCTTGGAGACGTAGTTACGCCCCGAGTCTGGCAACAGAACGACGACCACGGCGCTTTCGGGTAGTCCCTTCGCAGCCCTGACGGCGCCGACAGCGGCCATCCCGCACGAGCCCCCGGTGAAGAGGCCCTCTTCGGACATCAGGCGGCGGGTCATCAGGAAAGACTCGCGGTCGTCTACCTGGATCACCTCGTCCACCACGGATGCGTCGTGGTTTCCTGGATAGAAGTCCTCCCCGACACCCTCGACGGCGTACTGGTGGATGTTCTCAGGGTCGGAGAAGATGGAACCTTCGGGGTCGACGCCGATGACCTTGACGTCCGCGCTCTGCTCTTTCAGATACCGGCCAGTGCCGGTAATGGTCCCGCAGGTGCCCATCCCCGCGACGAAGTGGGTTATGCGGCCTTCGGTCTGGCGCCAGAGCTCGGGACCGGTCGTCTCGTAGTGGGCGAGCGGGTTGGCCGTGTTCTCGTACTGGCCCGGCTTGAAGCCGCCGGGGATCTCATCTGCCAGCCGGGCGGCGACGGCGTAGTAGCTCTTGGGATCTTCTGGCGACGTGGTCGGCGTGACGACCACCTCCGCGCCCATGGCCTTGAGCAAGTCCTGCTTTTCCTGGCTCACCTTGTCAGGCATGACACATATGCACCGGTAGCCCCTGACCGCGGCGGCCAGGGCCAGGCCGGCCCCGGTGTTTCCGCTCGTCGGCTCGACGACGGTCCCACCAGGCTTCAGGAGCCCCTCCTTCTCTGCGACCTTGAGCATCTTGATGGCCGGCCTATCTTTTACCGACCCTCCCGGATTCATGTACTCGACCTTGGCGAGGACGGTGGCCCCTATACCCTCGTCGCGTTCGATCCTCCCCAGCCGGATGAGCGGCGTGTTCCCGACGGCCTCGACCACGTTCTCGTAATAGTCCATGCCGGTAGATTACCACCACCCGCTACTCCGAACGCCTTCGCGTATAATCCCTCTCCCATGGATACAAACGTCTGGAAAAGCGAGTGCGTCCCAGGCGAGGTAGGGCTCGCGATAGGCCGCGCCGGGGAAGACCCTGACCCCGTCGTCTGCCTGCACGGTATCACCGCCCAGCACAGGGCTTTTAGCGCGGCCGCGCGCCACCTCGGGCGGGCGCGCGGGCTCGTCGGCGTCGACCTGCGCGGCCGCGGCGACTCGGACAAACCAGAGTCGGGTTACGGCTTGGAGATGCACGCCTCGGATGTGATCCGTGTCCTCGACCATCTCGGTCTCGAAAACGCAGTCCTGCTGGGGCACTCGATGGGCGCTTTCGTCGCCCTGAAGACGGCGCTCGCATTTCCCGACCGCGTGCGTGCCCTTGTCCTGCTCGACGGCGGCTGGCCCCGCGTCGAGCGTTCACCCGATGAGATGACCGAGGAGGAAAAACAGGAGGCAGAAGCGCTGAAGCAAGGCCTCGCGCGGGCCTTCCGGCGTCTGGACATGACCTTCGAGAGCCCGGAGGATTACCTCGACTTCTGGTTCCCTGGCCGGGGCCTGACGATGGACCATTTGCCGCCCGAGCTTGCGGACTACTACCTCTACGACCTCGGGGAGGTCGAGGGCGGCTACAATCCCAAAGCCTCCCGCGCCGCGGCGGAAGAGGACTCACCTTCGGTGTCCTCCACCAGCCCAACCGCCGAGGAGATGGGCGGCGTTTCGTGCCCAGTCGCGCTCGTACGGGCCTCGGAGGGCTTCTTCCCTGGCAGCGACCCGCTCATATCAGACGAGGCTCGCGACGTGATGGCCGGGTCGCTCGACATCCGCGAAGAGGTACTGGTCGAAGGCGCGAACCACTACACGATGTTGTGGCCTGAGTACACACGCGTATGGGCCGATAAGGTTTTCAATCCGCCTTTCTGGGAGCACTAAACCGGAGGTTGAGCTAGCCTTCGTCAACCCGTAAAAGTAGGATTGGTCGCTGCGCTCTCATCCAGGTGAAACTGCTAGACGCACG
>DATDKB010000190.1:0-9142 GCA_036520255.1 Rubrobacter sp.
GGGATGCGGTCAAGCAGTTCGCTGGCGAGGATTATGAGCGAGCGTATGTTCCTGCGGCAGCGCGGGAGGTACTGGCAAGGTTCGACGAGCGCTCCCAACACTACGAGATCAGGGAAAGCCTCGAATACTAGAGCGATAGTCAATGAAGTTGGATCATTTCTGCGATGTTTGCTTTCAAGCATAGGGTGGGAGGCTCCGGAACGCGCGACACGCTACCGCCAGACCGGGGAAGGAGCAGAGGTCCAATATCACTGCACAACGTTATAGGGAGTGGAGACGTACGTAAACCTTAGCGAAAGGAGCAGGCGATGAAGGCTGTGCAGATCGAAAGATTTGTTGCTCCCGAGGTGCTTGAGGTGGCCGAGGTCTCCTCCCCTGAACCCCAGGGCGACGAGGTCCTAATCGAGGTCGAAGCTGCGGGCGTCAACCGGGCGGACCTGCTCACCCGCTCCGGCCTTTACCATAGCACCGGTCAGCCACCGCTGGTGCCGGGCTTCGAGGGCAGTGGCGTGGTGCACGAGGTAGGAGACTCGGTCGAGCGTTTCTCCCCCGGTGACAGGGTGTTCGGCTTCGGTGGGCGCCCCGGCTTCTACGCTGAGCAAGTCGCGGTGTCCGAGAGGCGTGTGGTCGGCGTGCCGGAGGGTTTGGACTTCGCTTGCGCGGCCGCGCTGCCAACGGCGCCGTTATCCGCATGGTACTGCCTCGGACACCCCGCGCGTCTCGGAGCTGGGGAGAAGATCCTTATCTACGCTGCCGCCAGCGGCGTAGGCGACGCTGCGGTGCAGATCGCGGAGCTAACCGGCGCGGAGGTGCTCGCGGTCGCCGGGTCAGAGGAGAAGGTGGCCTGGGCGCTGCGAAACGGCGCCGATCACGGGGTGAACTACGCCGAGCATGACGTGCTCTCCGAGATAGATGTCATCTTCGGGGAAGGCGGAGTAGACGTGGTTCTCGACGCGGTCGGGGGCGTCCGTTTCGCCGAGGCACTAATGGCGGTCGGGCACGGTGGGGGGGTGGTGGCCCTGGCGAACGTTGCGCTGGAGCCGAGCACTGTCGATACCCGCGACTTCTACCCCAAGAACGCCACGATCCACGGCTTCCAGCTCACCAACCTCGTAGAACGGTTGGGCTCTGATCCCAGAGGAGATCTCGAGGAACTGGCCCGCTTGGCGGCCCGTGGTGAGCTGAAGGTGCACGTGGACATAATCTTCCCGTTGGCCGAGGCCCACCGTCACTTGGAGGGACGACGCAACCGAGGTAAGGTCATACTCGAGCTAGAGCGTAAACACACCTGAACAACTCACCCCGATGGAGTACAGCTTGGCCTTAAGAACATCCGAGAACCCCGTCAAGGCGAAGTTCGGGGAAACGTCCCCTTCTTGACACTGCGCGAGGAAGCCCAGGCGGGATGCTGTTGTCCCTACCGGCACTGCGTCGGCCGACGCCGATCGCGATTCGAGTTTTTGCGATAGTCTTAGTGGGATCGTGGTGGTTTGGCGCAGCTGCTAAGACCATGCCACACCGTGAGCGTGCCGACACGCCTCGCCAGCCCAAGTATCGAGCGAAGCTATGAGAGGAGACGCCTTGCAAAGCGAGCTTACAATCGGTCTGGCGGCTGAGCTGAACGTCGCTCCTTTGGGTGTCGGGGCCTGGGCGTGGGGTACGAGCAGGCTCTGGGGGTATGGCAAGGAATACGACCGTAGCGACGTGGGGGCGGCCTTCCGGGCGAGCATGGCCGAGGGCGTCACCCTCGTGGACACGGCGGAGATGTACGGCAACGGCGCCTCTGAGAGGATCATCGGCGAGATCTTGCGCGAGGGCGGTTTCGAGGGGAGGCCGGTCATAGCAACCAAGTTCGCCCCCCTACCGTACCGCTTCGGCGCCAGATCCCTTCTGAAGGCGCTGGACAAGAGTCTTAAGCGCCTAGGCATAGAGACCGTAGACCTCTACCAGATCCACTTCCCGAACCCGATCTTCAAGATAAACAGCCTGATGGACACCCTAGCGGAGACGGTCAAGGCGGGCAAGGTTCGCCGGGTGGGCGTTAGCAACTACGGTGCGGAGCAGATGAAACGGGCGCACGACCGGCTGGCCTCTCACGGGGTGTCGCTCGCCTCGAACCAGGTGGAGTACAGCCTCTTGAAGCGAGCACCAGAGACAAACGGGGTGCTCGAAGCGAGCCGAGACCTCGGCGTGACACTAATCGCCTACAGCCCGGTCGCCCAAGGCCTCCTCACTGGCAAGTACGGTCCCGGTGGCGACAGACCCTCGGGCCTCGTGCGGCGCATGGGGAGAGCCTTCGGCGAGCAGAACCTCGCGAAGGTAGAGCCGGTGGTGAACATCCTGCGCGAGATAGGCGAAGCCCACGAAAAAGAGCCCGCCCAGGTGGCGCTGAATTGGCTCATCACGCAGAGGGATACCTTCCCCATCCCAGGCGCCAAGAACGAGCACCAGGCGCGTCAGAACGCAGGCGCTTTAGGGTGGAAGATGAGCGCGGATGAGGCAGAAAAGCTGCAGCTGGCAACGCTCGGCTGGCGCTAGAGGCTAGTAAGAGTATGGAGACGTCTTCGCCGAACTTCGAATCCGCCTTCACGACCTTCGTGTTTCAGGAGGCTGACCGACTACTCAATCTGCCTCACTCCATACCTACGTCATTGGTGTGCCGACTGGCGTGCCAATCCTCCCTACCCTTCGGCGGGCGCGGCGACGAGCTCGCGGCAGAAGCCGGGGATGTCGGGGACGACGCGGCCCCAGCCGTGTGCGAGGTAAATGAACAAACTCGGAATACGTCTCCGGAAACCCTCCATGAGTGACCGATGGTCGGTCCTCTCCGCCGACTGGTGTGCTTGGTGGTGTGGAGCGCAAGGCCAGCGAGGAGGTGGAAGATCGGTAGCGCCCGCCTTCCAATTCTGGCGGATGCGCCCTCGCCCTCGGAACTGGCCCAGAGCACGCCTTCTAGGCCGTCTCTCAGCATACACGGATCTCGAAGGTGGAGCCCTTCAACCGTACGCACAGAAGCTCGTCGAAGCCCTCCGCTCGGGAGGGAAGCACGAGCCTATTGGCCGTTGCGTAAATGGCCACATCGGGAACCCGCGCCTTGCCCTCGCGACGAGCATTGCGAGCGAGGCACTCACGCATCCCCGACTCGAAGCAGTACCCTACGATCCTGGCCCCGAACTTGTGGCCCGATTCGATAAGCGCTCTCCGTTCTTCGACGCTCGGGTTGGTGTTGTCCACCACTACCGGGAATTCTGCCCGCAATGCGGCCTCTACGAGCTCCCTCTGCCTCCTGTTGCGGTTCCTATTGTTGCGGAAAAGGTCCTTGCTGACGTGCTCGTGGGTTGCGGCGAACCGCTCGCGGAAGAACGTGCTCTTCCCCGAGGCTTGCAGGCCGACGAGGATGACCAACTCCATATTGATAGCCACGTACATGGCAGCCTGTAAAATGTCGCTTATCTCGTTGGTCTGCGCCTGGCAGAAGAAGCCACGTCCCGACTTACTAACCGTACCGCTACGCGGACGTACAACCCACCCGGCAATGAGCTATCGCGACGGACTCCGCCTCGGCCGACACCACCGTACTAAACTCTCAGGCTGTAGACGCATGGCAGCTGACCCGGCCGGGTAATATGAGGAGGACCGGGAAGGTGACCAAGATATGCCCGAGCCCATAAACCTGAAGTGTCCGTCGTGCGACCAGACTTTCGCAGCCGCCGACGAAGGCGGCCTTGTGAACGTTCTACAGGAGCGCCTTTACGAAGAGCACGCCCTAGAAATGCCGCCAGAAAGGGTCAGGGAGAACATCTTCTCCGCCCAGTTGCGAGATTTCGACGGCTACAACGCCCGTCCCATCAGCGGGGCCCAAAAGCTAAAAGCCAACCTCAGTTGTTGAGCTCGTCGCTTCGGACAGATAGCCGCGCGATGCTCTAGTTCTCTCCGTCTGCCCGGTAGACGACTTCGACCTCCGCCGGGCCGTTACCGATCACCAACGCCGCTTCTATGCTATCCCTTCCTTCATAGAGTTCGTTGGCGCGAAGTATCGCCTCGTCCCGGTCAGCGGCCCATCCTGCGTAGTGCCTTTCGTGCGTTGCGGAACCGTCCGAAAAGCAGGTTTCTTTGTAGATGCTGTAAACGCTCAAGTCACTCCTATGTTTGGGTTGCGGCCAACAGTTCCTTCGGGGTCGCAGCCGGCGGGACGAGGCCAAAAGAAGCTTTTGCTACAATTATGATAATCGCTGGAGAGGTGGAAGTCAAGCGACCTGGAAAGTGCGAGGGGTGGCCTCCTACATCGGTTGACCGCGAGGCACGCGGGAAGGGCCACCAGCCGCTGTTGTCGCCACCGACACTGCGTCGGTCAACGCCGATTACGACAACGGGATTGGCCTTCCTAGTACGCCCGGGCCCCGAAGGAGCGACGACCCTGCACCTCATCGCATAGTCGCGAGGCCCGCGAGGAGGCGAACACAAGGTATACAGGCACTGCTTTACGCCTCCCCCTAAGGTTGTCCGCCTAGAAAATCTCAGCAATGGGGCATAGTCCCAGAACGCTCCAGAAACTCTTGCAGGCTCAGGTCGCTCCCTTCGATTCGTCTCGCGTTCTCTACTCCCACGTAGCGGTAATGCCAGGGCTCCCACTCGTAGCCGCTCTGCTCCCGTTTGCCCAGCGGATAGGCCAGAACAAATCCGTATTCCCAGGCATGATGCTCAAGCCACCAGTAAGCACTCGTCCGCGCGAAGGGCACCCAGAGCTGGTAGCCTGCGGCAGCGTTCGTGAAATCCACGGCGGTGCCGAGCTGATGCTGGCTGTGTCCCTGCGTCGCACTCATCCTACCGGCCCCCGGCCCGAAGACGCTCGTAAGCCTTTGGTGGGAGAGTCGCTGCTCCTCGTAGGAGCGGTAGGCTGATGCGACCACCAGCTCCTCTGCGTCCGCCGCGGCGCTTTCCACGAGGCGCCCAAGGTGCTCGGCGGCCCCGCGCCGGAGTGTTTCGCTACCTAGAGTAGGAACCCCGTAATCGTGCAGGGGGACAAGATCTTTGGGAGCGTAGCCTGGGGAGAGGGAGTGCGAGCGGTCTACGAGAACGTCGACATCATCGCAGGTCATCGCCGAACCAGGTGGCTTCCCTGTCTGCTCCTTAGTCTCCTGGGTCTTCGAGACCTCATCCTCCCTGGCAGGGGAAACCTTGGTGGCAGAATTGGAAGGCCAGGACCATTCACTCGCGGGTGTAGAGGGCCCAAGCGGCGCCGCTAGCCCTTCCTCCCCTAACCCCAACAACGAGCAGCACACCCCGAACATGAATACAAGAGCAACGATGACCAGACGGGTCCCATGGCGACGATGGTCCCTAGCCTGGCGATGGAGTGTAACTGAGCGGCTCTTCCTCTTTGACCCTGCAGCGAACACTGGTAAAGACTACTCCACTACCCTCTAGTTTTCTCTGATCGCGCATTACTCACGCAATCCCCTAGCGCCCTCCGTAGCCACGTACCACTACACTTGGACCACGCAAGATCCGAGGCTTCACGAGACCCTTATACCGACCTCCTACAGTGGCGACAGTGGACTCCATAGGGGTCTATGGTAAGTCCCAATATATTGTGGTAGCAAGCCTCCTCATGCCTATGCGCTGTCTTGCAGCGTCAGCGCTTTCGTGCGTGAGGCAAAGTAAAATACAGCGCCCCCCTCGGGGACGATACACAGTCAGGGCGCTTCTCACACGAGTTGGGGAAGGGCGAGTACCGCATGGTGGGCAAACGGTGGTGGTCATCATAACGGGCAAGCACTGGATGCTCCCCTGGCCTGTCGTGGAGGTCCGCTTGAAGGAGCTCGTTACGTAGTACTCATTATCGGGAGGCCGTTGAGAGGTATTGGCGGCTGCCGTTGTCGCCACCGACTCTGCGTCGGATCTCACCGTGTCCAGAAAACCCCTGTGCACCAGCAGGTTAAAGAAGAGGTTGCGCGCCTCCACCGTGGTACCCAAAGGGCGCGCCGCCGTCGTCGACTCGACCATCTCCCCGGCTGAGACCCACACGCGGGTTCCGAGGGAGTCTGCCGCGCCGCGTTTACGGGTCGTGAGCGTGAGATGGGAGACGGCGCCAATGGCGTGCAGGGCTTCGCCGCGGAAGCCTAATGAGACGACGCTCGCGAGGTCGTCCGCGGTCCGGATCTTGCTCGTGGCGTGCTCCGTGATGGCGCGTTCTGCGTCCTCGGGCGCCATCCCCCAGCCGTTGTCGCTCACCCGGATCAGGGCTATCCTCCCGTCCTCGATCTCGACCTCAATTCGGCCCGCCCCCGCATCCAGCGAGTTCTCGACCAGCTCCTTCTCGGCAGACGCCGGCCGCTCGATGACATCCCCCGCCGCTATCCTGTGCGCCACCTCGGGCGGCAGTACACGAACCATACCCCCGTACTCGACCGCCTCCTCGGCGACGAACGCGGGGAAGAGCCTCATCCGACCTCCGATAGCTCCGGCAGCACGTCGAAACCTTCGTCCCCGGCAGCCCTGCGCAGCCGGTCGTCGAGGCGCACGATCTCCCGTTGCTCGCCGGACCTCTCCCGCCAGACGAAGGCCGCCGCGAGCTGAAACGCATCGGCAGCCCCGAGCGGTTGTCGGCGCGAGAGTAACGCCGTGAGCGAGCGTACCTCGTCGGTGGGTTGGACTTCACACCAATCTTCGGCGAGGAGGTCTAGCGAAGCGCGGGCGTCGCCCTCTCCCCGTTCGTTCAGCAAGTCCTCCCGCAAAACCCGGCTGATCGCGACCGCACACTCGACCCAGGTTCCCCACCACACGGCGATGCTGCCGTCCTCCTTAAGGAGTTCATCGAGTGTTTTCGAGGTCTGCTCCTGCACCACCGTAGCCATCAACGCGGAGCTATCCCAGAATCTCAAGGCCTGCTAGAAACCTTCCCTGCGATCCTCGATGAGGTAGCGTCGGGCCAAGCCCTCAGGGTCTCTCGGACGAGACGTGCTCCAGAATTCTGCCGATACCCTGCCGGTGCCGCGGGTCACCATTTTTCCCGCACGCGCGCCAGGCGTATCGCGAGTTCCTCGCGTTCTCTGTAGGTCCTAGAAATCTTCATATCCTTATCTTAGAAGCCGATGCAACGATCTCACCCGGCAAAGTCTTTGACGCCTTCGGCTTCGAGGCGGGTGAGGATCTCACCCGCCCGGTCGGTGACCTGGGGCGGCAAGCCGGCGAGCTTTGCTACGTGGACGCCGTAGGAGGAGGACTCGGCGCCGGCGTCTATCCTGTGAAGGAAAACGATCTCACTCCCCACCTCCTCGACGCTGGCCTTGTAGTTCCTGCAGCCCGGCAATATTTCGGCCAGCCGGGTCAACTCGTGATAGTGCGTGGCGAAGAGCGTGAGGGATTGCACGTCGTCGTGCAGGTACTCGGCGATGGCCCACGCGAGGCTCATGCCGTCGTAGGTGGAGGTGCCGCGCCCCACCTCGTCGAGGATGACGAGGCTCCGCTCCGTCGCGCTGTTCAGGATGCTGGCCGCCTCGGTCATCTCGACCATAAAGGTGGACTCCCCGCTTGCGAGCCTGTCTTCGGCCCCGACCCGCGTGAAGATGCGGTCGACGACGCCCAAGGTTGCCGCGTGGGCGGGGACGTAGGAGCCGGTCTGGGCCAGCAGGCAGACAAGGGCGACCTGCCTGAGGTAGACGGACTTGCCGGCCATGTTGGGGCCCGTGATGATCTGGAGCCGCGAGTCGCCACCCACCTCGGCGTCGTTGGGGACAAAGGGCATCTCCAGGTTGTGCTCGACCACGGGATGCCTCCCGCCGGAGATCCGAATGCCGCGCTCTTCCGCGACCTCGGGACGGCAGTAGCGCAGCCCGATCGCCGCGGCGGCGAAGGAGGCGACAACGTCGACGACGGCGACGGCACGCGAGACCTTCTGCAACTCGGGCGCGGCCTCCTTGACGGCGGCGCGTATCTCGGCCAGGATCGCGCGCTCTATACGCTCGACCGCGTCGCGGGCGCCGAGCATCCTCGATTCGTGCTCCTTTAGCTCCACCGTGACGTAGCGCGCGTTGTGCTTTAGCGCCTTGCGGTGCTGGTAGCGCTCCGGCACCGCGCTCGCCTCCTTGCCAGCCACCTCTATAAAGTAGCCTTCGCCGTCCCTGTAGCCGACCTTCAGCGTCTTCAGGCCCGACTTCAGCCGTTCCTCGGCCTCGAAGCGTGTCAGCCAGTCGTGGGCCCCGTCGCGGAACTCGCGGGCCTCGTCCAGCTCCGCCGAGTAGCCCTGGCGTATGATCTCCCCACTCTCCTCGGAGATCGCCGCGGAGATGAGCTCCCTCACCCCAGGGGGCTCTTCCATCGCCCCTAGCACCCGCGAGAGCAAGGAAGAGCCCGAAGATGCCGGCCCGAGCGTCTCCCTGAGCGGTCCGATCTCCTCCAAGGCCACCCTGAGCGAGAGCAGATCGTTGGGCGAAGCCGACACTCTCACGATGCGCGTGGCGATGCGCTCCACGTCGGGGATGCGGCCCAGGTGCTCGCGCACCTCCTCGCGCAGCATGTAATCCCCAACGAGCGCGTCGACGGCCTCGAGACGCTGCCCGATGCGCCTCGCCTCCAGCAGTGGCCGCTCCAACCAACGCCTGAGGGCGCGAAGGCCCATCGGGGTGCTGGTACGGTCCACCGTCTCGACCAGCTCGTCCAGGCCGAGGTTGCGCCTCGTTGCCGCGTCGAGGACCATCCCCGAGCCTGGGTCGTAGGGACGGAAGGCGACCACCTGCTCAGGCGGGGTGCCGCCACGCAGCGAGGCGAGGTACTGGATCAAAGCTCCTGCGGCCCCCACCAGCGCAGGCCGCCCATCTAACCCGTACCCCTTGAGCCCTGAGACCCCGAAATGCCTCTTGAGTGCCTGCTCCCCCGCTGAAGGCTCGAACGTCCAACGCGGCGCCGGGCTCACGGCGGCCCGCACCCTGGGCAACTTCTCTGCCGCGGTCCTCTCGGGGACCACGATCTCACGCGGCGACCACCGCTCCAACTCGGCAGGCAACTGCTCCTCGGGGACCTCGGTGCCCGTGAACTCACCCGTGGAAGCCTCCACAACGGCTATGCCGGCCACGCCGTCCCTGACCACGAACGCGGCCAGATAATTCGCATGACCCGCGGAAAGGACGTTGTCCTCTATCAC
>DATDKB010000191.1:0-2024 GCA_036520255.1 Rubrobacter sp.
GACCGTCAAGACCGCGACAGACCTCTTCGCCCACCGCCACACCATCCGCTACCGCCTCGACCGCGTCGGCGAGCTCACAGGGCTCGACGTGGACAAGAGCGAAGACCGCGAACAACTGACACTCGGGATCAAGGCCATGCAGCTCCTTGGCCGCGTCCCCAAGCGACCTTCGAGCTTCTCGGATAGGTAAGCTTCAGCAGGGATTGGATATACCCAAGACCGTGCGTCGTGCGTTGCCCCCGCCATCGTAGTCCTGGATCACGGCGCGCAGTACCGCTGAAAGATCCTGATGCCTGAAACCTTCTTTGTACAAGCAGAGCAAGGGCCGCCCCGGGGGCAAGACCATCTTTGTACACTCGGCTAAAGACCCTTTGGGGAGGGGGAACCTAGACTATGTTCGTAGAGTAAATACCCGACTTCGAAGGAGAACGCTTTTGCGGAGGCTTGGTTTGTTAACAGCTATGGTTCTCATGCTGGTGCTGGCGTTACCTGGCCTGGCGCTCGCGCAGGACGAGCCTACGGTCAAGGCTCTCTCGCTGGCGATGGACACCGTGTGGGTCCTCGTAGCGGCGGTCCTGGTGCTGTTCATGCAGGCGGGGTTCGCGATGCTCGAGGTCGGCTTCTCGCGGATGAAGAACGTCGGGAGCGTGGTCGCGAAGATACTCGTGAACCTCGCGATCGCCGCCCTGTTGTTCTGGGCTGTGGGGTTCGCGATCGCCTTCGGCACCGGCAACGCCATCATGGGGACGCAGGGCTGGTTCCTCAACGTGCCGGCAAGCGCGGTCAACGACGTGTATGCCGGGCTCTCGTGGACCCAGGTACCGCTCTCGGCCAAGTTCCTCTTCCAGGTAGCTTTCTGCGCTGTGTCCCTGGCGATCGTCTGGGGCACGATGCTCGAGCGGACCAAGTTCGCGGTGTACGTGATCTTCGCGGTAGTCTTCGCGGGCCTCATCTACCCGCTGGTGGGGCATTGGATCTGGGGTGGCGGCTGGCTGACCGAGCTCGGAATGCAGGACTTCGCCGGCTCGACGGTCGTCCATCTCTCGGGCGCGATGGCGGCGCTGGCGGGGACCCTGCTTCTCGGACCTCGCCTCGGCAAGTACGACGATGAGGGACGCCCCGTGACCATCCCCGGTCACAACATGCCGCTCGCCGTGCTCGGCGTCCTGATCCTGTGGGTCGGCTGGTACGGCTTCAACCCCGGCTCGACGATGGCGGCGACCCCACAGATCGCGGACATCGCCCTCACGACCACCCTGGCAGCCGCAGCCGGCGTGCTCGGCGCGATGGGCATGAGCTACGTATATAAGCGCAACGTCGACGTCGGGATGGGCGGCAACGGCGCGATCGCGGCGCTCGTCGCCATCACCGCGCCCTGCGCCTTCGTCGCCCCGTGGGCGTCTATCGTAATCGGCTTTGTCGCCGGCGTCGTGATGTACGCGACGCTCGTCTACGTAGACAGGATAGGAGTCGACGACCCGCTCGGAGCCATCGCGGCCCACGGGATGGGCGGAATCTGGGGCACGCTATCGGCCGGCCTCTTCACCACCCCGGAGCTCGCGGCTATCGGCCGGCCCGGCCTCTTCTACGGCGGCGGGCTCTACCAGCTCGGCATTCAGGCCCTCGGTATCGTGGCCGCGGGAGGCTTCGTCTTCCTCGTTTCGCTGACGGTGTTCGCGATTCTCAAGGCGACCATTGGCATCCGGGTCAAGCCCGACCAGGAGCTCGACGGCCTAGACATTCACGAGCACGGGGTCTACGGTTACCCCGACCTCGTCGCCACCGACCACCAGAACGGGAACGGCAGCAGTATATCGGACCCGGTGCAGAGACCGGCAGGGGGCGCGGCGTAGGACGAAAGACAACCACACCGGCCGGGTAACCCGGCCGGTGTTTGCAGCGGAAGGCCCCGGGGAACACGTCTTCGGGGTTCTTCCGCGTAAGCGTGAAGGATTTCGGAGGCGGCACGAACAGGACGGAGAACCTTTGGAACCACCGATAACCCAGGCGACGGCGCACGGGAA
>DATDKB010000192.1:0-5453 GCA_036520255.1 Rubrobacter sp.
TGAGTATTTCGCGTTATTACACGGTAGGGGCCGTTGCGCCTGACTTGCGGTCGCTGAAGGCTCTCGACGAGCGGCTGGAAGATTCGGGTCTGCCTGCCGACTCGCTCCTCGTGCTCTTGAGGCGTAAGGACGAGCGGCTGGTGCGCGTGACCCTTCCCGAGGTAAGGACGCGCAGGGTCGAGTCGGGTCTCTCGCGGGCGCAGTGGTTCGAGTTCGCGAGCACCTACCTCGGCGTGACGGCCGTGAGCGTTCTTATGGGAGCCGTGCATCTGCCGACCGGTATCGCCGTGCAGGCGGTCCTGACCCTCGCAGCCATCGTCGGTCTCATCCTCTACCATCGCCGTCCTCACCTCCAGAACAAGCTCCTCGCGATGGGCCTCCCCATAGATTTTGCCGAAGAGTGGGAAACGCATTTCTCGCAGGGCTTCGCCCTCGCTCTAGCCACGGTACCAGCGGACCAGTTCGACGAGACGCAAGATGCTTTTCTCGAAGATCCAGGACTCCTGTCCCCGCTCGCCGTGGACCGACGGCCAGTTTTGTAGAGCGTTGTAGCCGGTCACACTTCGGCATTCCGGCTTTCTTGGCAGCCCGCGCTGCTCGGACTGTGCTGTAGAGAAGCCAAGCATCGTTTGCCAGGGAGCCCGCTTGCCTGTAGGAGCGTTGCAGGCAGGTACTCGCTGGCCGGCCGACGTGCTGAAATGCTGGCCGGCTGATAAGCTTGGCCCATGATCGTTCGCGGGCGGCAGGATTATTTTTTGCTCTTCGGGCAACACGAACATGCCCTGATGGCGGGCGAGCTCGCGCGAAGGTGGGGGGAGGGGCCTCGACCTTTCGAGTCCACGGTGTATGCCGTCGTCAACCACGATCTCGCATGGCGCGAGCCCGACAGGGAGGTGCTGTGGAACGAGGCGAAGGATAGGCCCTATTCATTTATGGATTATCCCTTGCATCTCAAACTGCCGGCGCAGAAGTGGGGGATAGACCAGGTAGAGGACCATGATCCTTACGCGGGATGCCTGTGTAGCATGCACTACGCCCGCTTCCTGCTCGACGCCGAGCGCCCAGAGGAGATCGAGTTTCGTGATGGCGAATTCGAGCGCCAGGCCAGGCTCAAGGAAGGGATGACGGGCGAAGAACTCGAGAACCTGGAGCGGAACTTCCGCTTTCTGCGGCTCTGCGATGGGATCTCGCTGTTCTTGTGCCTGAACGAGCCGGGTGGGGACGAGGACCCGCCGCCGTACCCAGGGGGCTTCGAGTTCGAGGGGACGCGCTTCGACATCGTGTGGGAAGATGGCCGGACGCTTAGCCTCGATCCCAACCCGTTCCCGGAGCCGTTCGGGGTGGGGATTCCCCACCGGACCATCGGCAGGGACCGGCGTCCCCTCGGGAGCGATATACTCCAGCTTCGGATAACCTGACAGGGGCGCCGACGGGCGCTTCCATGGATTCTCTTTTGTCATAGAAAGGATCAGCATGAGGGACGCATCGTACGACTTCTTGAAGCGGCTGCTCTCGACTCCGGGACCGAGCGGGTATGAGGAGGCCGCCGCCAGGGTATGGAGGGAGGAGGCCGGAAAATTCGCCGAGGTCGGCGGCGACAGGATGGGGAACTCGTTTGCCACGATAGGCTCGGGCGGCTCGCCGAAGGTCATGCTCGCCGGGCACATCGACGAGATCGGGGTGATGATCACCCACATCGAGGATAGCGGCTTGCTCCGTTTTACCAGCGTGGGCGGCTGGGACTCGCAGGTTCTCGTGGGACAGCGCATCAAACTGCTCACCAGCAGCGGTGAAATTACCGGCGTGATCGGCAAGAAGGCCATCCACGTCATGGAGCCCGACGAGCGCAAGAAGGTCTCCGAGATAAAGAACCTCTGGATCGACATCGGCGCCAAAGACGCCGACGAGGCGAAGGGCATGGTCCGCGTCGGGGACGTCGGGGTCATCGACCAGGACCTCGTGGAGCTGCCGAACGGGCGCATAGCCTCCCGATCCGTGGACAATCGCATGGGCGCCTTCGTGGTCCTCGAAGCCATCAGGCTGCTATTCGAAGAGGAGAACATCGGTGCCGAGGTCGTCGCCGTGGCCTGCGTGCAGGAGGAGATAGGTCTCTACGGGGCGCGCGGGGCCGCCTACGGTCTCGACCCGGACGCGGCCATCGCCGTCGACGTGACGCACGCGACGGACACCCCCGGCGTCTCCATCAACGAGCACGGGGACCACTCTCTAGGCAGCGGCCCCGTTATCAAGCGGGCGACCAACATCTCGCCCATCCTTTCGGAAGGCCTGATCTCGGCCGCCGAGAACGAGAACATCCCTTACACGCTGGAGGCCGACTCGCGCACCACGGGGACCGACGCGGACGCCATACAGTTCACGCGCGCCGGCATAGCAACCGGGCTCGTCTCGTGCCCGAACCGCTACATGCACTCCCCCAACGAGGTCGTCGACACGCAAGACGTCGAGAACTGCGCCCGTGTGATCTCCGCCTATATAAAGAACCTTAGCGCGGACACAGACTTCGTCCGCTAACCTGTGACCGCGGGAGGGGAACCGAAGCGGCGTGCCTCGCCGGCGGTCGAGGCCGCGCTGCTCCTGACGGTCTTCGTCTTCGGGACCAACTTCACCGCGGTCAAGGTAGTCGTCGACAGCGTGCCGCCGATCCTGTTCGCCGCGACTCGCTTCACCCTTGCCGGCCTCCTGCTCCTCCTCCTCGTGCCGTTCCTGGGAAAGGAAAACCTGCTGCGCCGCGAGGACTTCCTCCCCGTGCTCGGCCTCGGTATAGTCGGCATAACGTTGACCCAGACGGTCTTCACCCTGGGCGTCAGCATGACGACGGCCGCCAACACGGCCCTCGTCTACTCTACGGCGCCCGTCTGGGGAATGCTCCTCGGGTTCGTGCTCGGCCTGGAGCGACCGAGGTTTGCAGGCGTCCTCGGTATAGGCCTCTCGCTCTTCGGGGTCGGCTTCATCGTCTACGGCGGGTTGGAGTTCGCGGGCACGAGCCTCGTCGGGGACGCCCTGATACTCGTCGCGGCCGTGTTCTGGGGCTCCTACACCGTCTTCACCATCTCGCTGCTGGAACGCTACTCGCCCCTGGCGCTCGCCGCCTACGCCATGACCCTGGGCGGCCTCGCAGCTTTCCCGCTCGCTGCCTTAGAACCTGGTGGCTTCGACATCGGTCCGCTGGACGGTCTCACGTGGGGGGCGGCGGCCTACTCGGCGCTCTGTTCCTCGGCCTTCGGGTTCGCCGCGTGGGGGTGGGGAGTCTCGCACGTAGGGGCGAACCGGGTCCTGATCTACCAGTACCTCATCACCCTCACCGGCGTGACCACGGGCATCATCCTGCTCGGCGAAGACTTCGGCGCAGGGCAACTCATCGGCGCCGCGGTCATCCTCTGCGGCGTGTATTTGGCGCGCAGGAAATAGGGTGTGCCACTCGCCCGTTTGAAACTCCGGGTGTCGCTCGGACCCCTTTTCGGACGGTCCCGGAAGTAGCGTTCTCCGATGTTAGCGCGTCTCGGTGAACCCCTGGCCCGTCCATCTCCGTTGTAGCTCGACCACCTCCTCTTCGGGCACACCGACGGAGTGGTGCAGGTGAACCAGCTTCCACCGACCATCTTCCCGGGGCATTAGGGCCGTCAGCCGACTCTGCATGACCGAACCATCCGGAAAGACGAAGGCCGGCTAGTCGACGACCCAGCCCAGAGGGCCCTGCTCGTAGCCGACCGGATCCTTGGCCGCCAGGCGCATCCCTTCGGCTTCGAAGGGGCCCCTGAAGCCGTCCCGTTCAGTGAGCCACTGTCCCGGTACGCTGCCGATCGCGAGGGTAGCCGCTTCTTGGGAGACCAGCTCTCATCGAAGCTAGCCACGTCGCCCGCCGAGAGCCTCTCACAGAAGCATACCATCGCGACCCTTAATTCCTTCGAACGCCGCACGTTCTTGCCTCCCTTTTCTAACCTATGCGAGGGTTCTCGGGTCTCGCGGTTCACCCTTCGAAGAAGTGCTGGCGGGCACTATTGGAACCGTCAGGTTCGGGTAAGACGAAGATCAGGGCGAGGATCACGATAAGCACTAGGCTTGCGGCCGGGCTGACGAAGGCGAGCGCGAAGGCAACGATGTAGAGGAGCATGCCAAGGACGTAGCGTCGCGTCATGGCGCGTAGCAGGACGGGGTCAACGCTCTGGTCTATGAGGCGGTAATTGGCGGCGGCGTAGAGCCAGAGCAAGGTGAAGAATACGGCGGTCACGGCCAGTGTGCCGCTGTACACGGCGACGGCGGTGGTGCGGTGCGCCTCGTCGCGGATGTATTCGGCGAGCAAGGCCGTGGGGAATGGAAGAAAGGCCACGCACATCAGGAACAGGATGTTCACGAAGAGCAGGATGTGGTCGGAGCATGAGATCAGGCGGAATCGGTTGTGGTGGTTCGCCCATACGGTTCCGATGACGAGGAAGCTGATGGCGTACCCCAGATACGAAGGCCACAAATGTAGGAGCTCCCCAAAGAGAGATCCCAATTCCCCGACGTGGGGAACCCCTATCTCTATGATGAGGAGCGTGATCGCGATGGCGAACACCCCATCCGAGAAGGCCTCTATCCTTCCAGTATCATTCTCCCGCCCGCCGCCCGCAGTAATGACGTCCCCTCCTAGGCTCGTTCTATATCCCCCAGTTTGCACCAGCAGCGACGCCGGACGCAACGTCCCGGCGTCCCCACCGAGCCAGCGCAACAACGGATAAGGGTTCATAGCACCGCTGGCGGCACGATCGTTACCCAGCCAACTCCCCTGGTACCAGTCAAGGTGCAGGTGCGGCTTGAAGCGTCCCTGCGTTCCATCGGGTCCCTGCCCGGTAGAACCGACCTCCCCGATCTTCTCTCCCGCCTCGACAGGAGCGCCAGGGTTCAAACCACTCCTGGCCTTCAAATGGGCGTAGTACAGCAGGTCGCCGCGCCTTATGGGTCCGGCGTCGTAAGCGGCCTCCACCATGACCGTGTAGCCGCCCAGAGAGCTCCACCAATTCTCATCCGAGCCGCGGGCCCTGACAACCATACCGTCGGTGACGGAGTAGACCCGGGGGCCTTCCGGAGCAAACACGTCCGTGCCTACGTACTCGCCCTACACCCGCGCCTCGCCCCAGTCGTTCTCGTACGAGCCTCCGAAACGTTCTGGCAGCGGGAACAGAACACCGCTTCGGCTGGACCGGAAGGGACGGGTTCGCGTGACGGAGCGAGCGCGGCCGCTACCGCGGCGAGCCCGAGCAGCAGGAACACGCAGAGAGCGCCCCACAAGCGGGGCGCTCTCTTTTTTGATGACCGGGGGCGTGTGCGGGGTTCGCGTTGTTCACCCACACAGCCTAGTCGCTGGACGCCGCGTCATATCTTACGTATCTTTCTATTGGGGGCTTTCGGCCAGGTTCACCTGGAGCCCTTCCTTCTGGCCGTTTCTCAGGACG
>DATDKB010000193.1:0-2324 GCA_036520255.1 Rubrobacter sp.
GGACGCCTCGAGGGGAAAGTCGCCGTCGTGACCGGCGGCGCCGGCGGCATCGGCCGCGAGACGGCCAGGCGCTTCGCCGAGGAGGACGCCAGAGTTTGCGTCGTTGACCTCGCCGACGAACCGGGCAGAGAGGCCGCTGAAGAAATCGACGGCCTCTACGTCCACGCGGACGTCACCGATCCCGACGACGTGCAGAACGTGTACGCAGAGACGGTGGAGCGTTTCGGCGGTGTAGACGTGCTTTTCAACAACGCCGGGATCTCACCTCCCGATGACGACTCCATTCTGGACACCGAACTGGAGGCGTGGCAGCGGGTGCAGGACGTGAACCTCAAAAGCGTCTACCTGTGCTGCAAGTACGGGATCCCGCACCTGCTGGAGCGGGGCAGAGGTTCGATCATCAACACCGCCTCCTTCGTCGCCGTGATGGGCGCCGCCACCAGCCAGATCTCCTACACGGCCTCCAAGGGCGGCGTGCTCGCCCTGAGCCGCGAGCTCGGGGTCGAGTTCGCCCGACAGGGGATACGCGTGAACGCGCTCTGTCCCGGTCCCGTGAACACGCCGCTCTTGCAGGAACTCTTCTCCAAAGATCCTGAAAAAGCGCAGCGCAGGCTAGTGCACCTGCCGATGGGACGGTTCGCGGAGGCGACGGAGATCGCGAGCGCCGTCCTCTTCCTGGCCTCAGACGACGCGTCCTACGTCAACGCCTCGACCTTCCTGGTTGACGGCGGCCTCTCCGGGGCCTACGTTACCCCGGAATAGGAGGTGGTAAGTATGAATAAGGGTTTATCTAACAGCATCCTCGACGCCATAGGGAATACGCCGATGCTCGAGGTGGAGGGCATCTACTGCAAGCTGGAGTACCTGAACCCGTCGGGGTCCGTCAAGGCCAGGATCGCCAAGTACATGGTCGAACGGGCCGAGGACGAGGGTCTCCTGAAAAAGAGCGACACCATCGTCGAAGCCACGTCGGGCAACACGGGCAACGCCCTCTCGATGGTCGCCGCGGTCAAGGGCTACAGGATGCTGGTCGTTATGCCCGAGGGGATGAGCGGAGAGAGGGTCGCCATCAGCCGCGCGTTCGGGGCCGACGTGCTCGAAGTCGGGCACTTCCACGTCAACGAGGCCCTGGCCAAAGCCAGGGAACTTGGCCAGAACCCCGGCTACTTCTGCCCGGCCCAGTTCGAGAGCGAGTGGAACGTCGAGGAGAACCGCACGTGGCTCGGGCCTGAGATACTTTCCCAGCTTCCCGAGGGCGTCGTGCCCGACGCTGTGGTCATGGGCGTAGGGACCGGGGGGACCCTGATCGGGGTTGGCCAGGCGTTCCGGGAAGTCAACCCGGACGTAAAGCTCTTCGCGATGGAGCCCTCGGAGTCGTCGACGATCCTGTGCGGTGAGATAGGGGATCATCTCATCGAGGGCATCTCAGATGGCTTCGTTCCCGGCATCTTCGAGCGCCACCAGCGTCTCGTGGACACCGCCCTCACCGTAGACTCTGAAGAGGCCGTAGAAGAGATGCGTCGCCTCGCGAAGCTCTACGGTCTCTTCGTCGGCCCTTCCAGCGGCGCCAATTTGATCGCTGCCCGTAGGGTATGCGAAGCCTACCCCGAGCTGGAGACCATAGTCACCCTGTTCTGCGACGAGGGCGAGAAGTACATAAGCGACCACTTCGCGGAGAGGGACTCGGTCCGCGTGGGGCGCGAGGCTTACACGTAGGGAGTCGTGAACATGCCCGATCCCTGGTCCCTTATGCTATAGTCCGAACTTGCCCGATGAGGGCCGCGGGAGAGAGTCGCTGGTGGAGTGGGGGAGCCCCGTGGCGGCCGCCGAAGGTGAAAAGTCCGCCGAGACGCGGGCCGAATCTCTCAGGCAGAAGGACCGCGGGCCGGAGGGCGTCCTGGAGAGTCCGATCCTTGAACTGGATCGGCGCCGACGGGGTAACACTCTCAGGTTTGGGACAGGGCGGAAAAAGTGACGCTCACCCGAGACAGGGGGTATAGCCGCGTGGCGCGATTTACACCGCACACCGAGGCCGACATACAGGAGATGCTGGAGGCCATCGGGGTCGAGACCCTGGATGATCTCTTTCCCGACGTCAGCCCGAAATACGAAGGGGAGCTCGACCTCCCAGAGGCCCTCTCCGAGTACGAAGCGCTCAGGGAAGTAGACTCTCTAGCGAAAGTAAACGTAGCGGGGTTGCCGATCTTCCTCGGGGCGGGCGCCTACGACAGGATCGTACCCTCGGCAATCGGTGCGATCATCTCTCGTGGCGAGTATCTAACCTGCTACACCCCTTACCAGCCGGAGATCAGCCAGGGCACCCT
>DATDKB010000194.1:0-5710 GCA_036520255.1 Rubrobacter sp.
GAGTAACTTCCGCGTACCTCGTTGAAGACTTCGGTGACCTGCGCGTCGCCGATGTAGCTCAGCAGCAGATCCTCGGCCATCAGCCGCGCGAGGGTCGGGTTCTGCTCGCCCTCCTCGTCGGTGCTCACGTAGCGCGGGTTGCCTTCGGCCAGCCATGTAAGGTCGCGTAGCAGCCTGTACCGATCCATGCGCCTTCCTTCCGCCGGTGTTCGCCTAGAGATCGTAGCATCGCTAGCCCTGCCGCCGTGCGGACAGCGCGCCTTTTCGAGGGTGTGAGCGAGGTAAGATCGGGGAACAGATACGCCCCATGGTGGAGGAATACGAGCGAGGATGCCTCCATTCGCGTCCGGCGCGGGCGCCCGTGGAGAGGGCTCCGGTGGGCCTTCACGCGCTGGGACCCGAAGCCGGTCCCGCCGACGGCTACATTTATGTGCCCGCCGGCTACCGAACGGAGATCTCCGCCCCGCTGGTCCTCCTGCTCCACGGCGCCGGGGAGGACGCGCGCGACGGCCTGGCGCAGCTCAGGGGGCAGGCGGACGAGGTGGGGCTCATCCTGCTCGCGCCCGGCTCTCACGGGCCCACGTGGGATCTGATCCTGAACCGAGGACGCTACGGTCCGGACATCGCGGCCATCGACCGGGCGCTGGGCCACGCCTTCTCCCGCTGCGCCGTCGATCCGACGCACGTCGGGGTCGGGGGCTACTCGGACGGGGCCTCCTACGCCCTCTCGCTCGGGTTGGCTAACGGCGACCTTTTCTCGCACGTGCTCGCCTTCTCGCCGGGGTTCTTGGCGCCGACCGGCCAGAGTGGCTCGCCGCGCATCTTCGTCTCGCACGGAACCCGGGACGGGTGGCTCCCGATTGACTCCTGCAGCCGCAGGATCGTCCCCCGGCTTGAGCGCTCCGGCTACGAGGTACGCTACCGCGAGTTCGAAGGCGGACACGTGGTCCCGCCCGCGATAGCGCGCGAAGCGGCAAGCTGGTTCGCCGGTCAAGACTGAAAACCCGCCGGCTGGTTGTCCTCGCGGGTCCGAGGCTCCAGAGGGGACGAAGCCCCTCAGAACAGCGTAGCCCCGTCACGCTCGATCAGCCGATCGATCAGCCACGAGGCCTCGACGAGGGGCGAACGGTCGACCCACTCGTAAGGGCCCTGCGTGCGGCTCGGTGGCACCACCACGTAGCCGCCCTCGCCCCTCACGTCGAGCCCCAGCCCCAGCAGCCCCGCGCTGTTGCGGATCTCCGTACAGCCCGGGTAGCGGAAGAAGACGTGGATACCACCTCCCCCGGTGCGCGTCCTGGCCGTCTTCGGGACCGGGGCGCCCGCGCGCTCCAGCTTCGCGAGGCTTTCTAGCCCACCGTCGTCGACGTCCACGTCCAGGACCAGGATGCCGCTCTTCTTGCCGGTCGGAAGCCCGATGTTGGCAGAAGGCTGGCGCCTCCACCACCGCTCGATCGCTCGCCGGTCCGTGGTAGCGTCCCAGTGGCCGTTACGCGTAAGCGGCCTCTTGGCTCCCGGTTCGCAGGGGAACACGGGTACGCCGCGCCCGGCGTACGCCAGGGCAGCCTTGAGCAGCGTGGGAGCCGATAGTTGCCTACCCTCCTCCATCTCCTCCGATTCTACAGACCCGGCGCCTCTGCGTGCGCCTCTCCACGCCCAAGCAAGCGGGTGAAGGGCCAGCTGGCGCCGTTGTTCCGACCGGCTTGGCGTCAGTGAACGCCGCCGAGGTGAAGTTCGGATTTTGCATTTTCTGCGAAGTTCGCGAAATTCGAATATATCGCATTGCCGTCAAAGCCAGCAAAAGGTAACGACCGGAGCGTGTGGCAACAAGACGATTGCAATCGCTGCCAGTTTCCCTTCGGGTCGCTTCGAGCTATACGCCCAGCTTCCCCGAGACGGACTCCCGGTAGGCGTCGGTGAGCGCCTCGGGTAGCTCGTCGCTGGCCCCGTAAGGGTGCACTTCTGGCAACCTGTACGAGGGCTGCCTGAGGTTATCGTATGATATGAGGAGTGTACGGCTACAGCAACAGTCAAAAGCATTGACCCGGATGCATTCATGAAGCAAGCTGCCAGCAGTTATGCAATAGCAGTGCGAGTATGACATGCCGGTTCAATTATTATGACGTATGCTGTAGGAAGCGATTTTCGGCCGGGTTTTGAGCCTATCGCCGTTTTCTATTACGCGTTCTCGAGCCTCATCCGCGCATACGGGGCCGCTTCGCTCCTCGATCTACTCAAAACTCCTAGCAGTATGAGTAATTCCGGCGCGAGGTTCGTGGAGCGCCCATACTTACACCGTCTTGGCCGGCAAGATTGGCTCGTTTACGGCCCGAAACGACCGATTCTCACGGTCCTTACCGTACGGTTGTCCCGGAATCATCCCTTCCTCCCTTATCCACCTGCTTCAATCGCACGCCTCCGTCCCCTGTGCCGGGGTCACGTCGGCGAGGGTTAACATTTGCCTGGCTACCGGTTCATGAGCTGCCATTCCTTCACTCCTTTGTTGAGGTCATGATTACTTTGTCGTTTCATCTCGTTGGAGGGGTCGGTCTCGGGCCGCTAGAAGTGTGCCGCAAGATGGCGGGTACGACGACGTCCCAGACCGCCCGGGGCAACTCGTAGCCTGTCCTCTCCAGCGTGAGCAGCCGGGCGCCGGGAATCTCTTCTGCCAGCGCGAGCGCGTTGCCGTGAGGGAAGAAGGGATCCTCGGCGCCGTGGATCACGAGCGTCAGAGCGCCTATCTCCCCGAGTCGTTCCCGCCGGCGATCGCCGTGGTCCATGGCAGCGAAGCTGCTGGCGAGCTGATTCGAGCGGTGGATTGAGTGGTGGTTCGCCGTGCCCGGCATAGCGTTGACGGTGCGATCGAAGATCCGGCCCACGGCGTTGCGTACGGCCGCTTCGTCGAACGGACGAGAGCCTGCCATCTGACGTTCAGTCTCGACCATGTAGTCGATCACGGCCGTCCGGTCGGACCAGTCGGGCGCCGGCATGCCCATGAAATGGGCCATCAGCTCATCCGAATGATCCGGAAGGTCAGGATCGTTTGGTCCGGGAGCCGTCGGTCGTGTCGAGATCAGGGTGAGCGATGCGACCCGATCGGGATAATCCAGCGCCACGAGCTGGCCGATCCAGCCGCCCGGCCCGAAGCCCACGAGGTGTGCGCTGCGCACGCCGAAGACGTCGAGCAGTCCCACCACATCCGCGACCAGATCACGCAGGGTGTAAGATGGAGCATCCGGATCGTGGCCGACGGCCGGCCGGTATTGCGGAGGTCGTAGCGAATAACGAACCTAGAGCCGGCCGCGAGACGCTCGCAAAATTCGTCCTCCCACGAGAGCATCGAGTTGCCCACCAGGAGGATCGCCGGGTCGGCGGGATCACCGAAGGTCTCGGTGCAAATGTCGACCCCGCCCGCCCAGACGATCCTACCGCCTGCCGCCATAGGTCGGACCTCGGTCTCCGGTGTGGCCGATTGCTCCGGGAGCCGGGTATCGTCGCTGTTTGGAAACGGAGTGCTCATCTTGCACCTCTCTTTCGGTTCATGATTTCGGGACTACCACAGGTTAGGGGGAGGACGCGCTAGTCGACGACCGTGCCACTGGTCAGGTTGAAGACGGTTCCGGTCGTCGCGCCTGCAAGGTCCGACCCCAGAAAGGCTGCCGCGTTGCCCACGTCTGCAAGCGTCGTCACCCGACCCAGCAACGAACGGGCCTTCATCTGCGCCTCGATCTCGGCTGGCAGCCCAGACCAGTCCTCAGTCGAGACCCCCTCCCAACTCTCCGGGATTCCTTCGAGCCGCAGGCAGATGGCGCGAATGCCGCGTGGCCCGAGCTCCGCCGCGAACTGTTTCGTGGGGGCCTCGATAGCCGTGCATGCGACCCCGACGCCTCCCACGTAGACGCCCGGGACGTGCGCGCGGACGGCCCCGAGGCGGAGAGCGTCAGGACCACGCCGGAGCCCCTCTCGGCCATGCGTCGCGCCGCAGCCCTCGCCGTCAAGAGGTGGGTCGTCATGCCGGTTACGACCGAGCTCATGAAGTCCTCGCGCGACATCTCGACGAGCGGGATCAACTGTACGTCGCGGATCGAGATGGCGTTGAAGGAGACATCCACGCTCCCCGCTTGCTTCATTACCTCGCCGATGTGCTTCTCGACTGCCTGCTCGTCGAGGGTGTCAACCCGAGCCGTCTAGGCGGCTCCCCCCACGGAGCGGATGTCCTCGGCAACCCTGTCAAGGGTGCGGCCGGCGAGGAAGACCCTTGCGCCCTCGCGGGCGAAGGCACGAGCCACCGCTCCGCCGATAGCTCCTCCCCCTCCGTAGATCACGGCGTTCTTGCCTTCGAGCAACATACCAATCATCTCCTTTCTATCCCTTACCGGCGGCTAGCTGTTGTAGGCGACTGCCTTCGTGACGATCCCTGCGACCTGCTCGGCGGTGTCGAAACCGGGGGCGAGACGGTTCTTGGTCAGCGCGAACGTCGTTCCGGTATCTGTGTCGGCGTAGGCGTAGCTTCCTCCCACGCCCCCTCCCCCGAACACGGTCGGAGTCTCTCGCGGCTCGGTCCCAATGCGGCCGATAGAGTAGCCCAGCCCCCACGAGGTCGGGAATCCGAATACCTGGTCGACGCCTGTCATCGCCACGGCGGAGACTTCGTGTAGCCGTTCCGGCGAGATGAGCCGGACGCTGTCCACCTCGCCCCGCAGCGCCGCGTACATGCGTGCCACGGCGCGGGCGGTCACGGTGCCGTACGCGGGGAGGTCAGCGGCGAGCGCGTCGGCACGGTTGCCGTAAGCGGCGGTCGTGCACTCCGGCGGCCCCAGCTTGTACATCGGCGAGTCCTCGGGGATCGCGGCAAACATGCCCTGGTTGCCTTCGGTTTCTTCCAGCCGGGCCAGCCTGCCAAGCTCGGATTCTGGAACGCCGAAGAAGAGCTCGTCGGCGACACTATGCGGCCGGGGTTACAACCGGTAGCAAGCACAAGTAACGAAGACACCAATACAGGTGCAACGACCGTCGGGGCTGGCCTCAGAACCATTTCCGCGAACGCGACCGACCGCCCGAACGGTTCTGGAGGGCCGATTTTATGCAAGAGAACGAATGTCGCGGAGAGACTGTCCCCAGCCTGAGAATCCGCGCATTGCTGACCGAGAGTGATGACCGGGGAGTGCAACTCCACTGGGTCTAATGTTCGTCCATGGTGCAAAGTCCGAAGTTCCGAGAACCCGCTACGGGCAAGGTTTCTGAGAAGTAGCATAGCCCCAGCGCAAACGAGCCGCCTGCGGAGTAGCCGTGCCCCATAAGGCCAATATAGTGCTCTGGTAGCGGGGCTCGGGGTGAAGGATGGTTTGGGAAACTCGGACCGGGGCGAAGCCCAGAAAAGGATCATGGAGTGAGGTTGTTCACACGCCGCTCGAAGGGAAGTTAACCGCCTCACGCCGGTCGGGCGGTGCGGGTTGTATGCTTTTCATTACAAGATCGGCATCACCGGAGACGTCCGGGGCACGCGAACAACATCTTCGAAAGGCGAAAGATATGACGAGTAACGGCCGTGAGTACGCTGGTGGCCGCGCGAAACTGTCGGAGACCGACGTATTGATCGTCGGCGCTGGGGCCGCGGGGCTCCGGGTAGCGATAGAGTTGGCACGGGCCGGCGTCGACGTTTTGGTCCTGGGCAAGCGCCGCCATGGCGACGCCCACACGGTGTGGGCGGCCG
>DATDKB010000195.1:0-3847 GCA_036520255.1 Rubrobacter sp.
GTCCCCCCGCCGCTGCGGGCCACGGAAGGTGCCACATCGATCTCCAGATCAGGAACTTCGTTCTTCAATACCCCGGCAAGGTGACGGGCCCTCTGTTCTATCTCGGAGACTGGAGCTCGTATCATCCGGAGGGTCGGGAGAGCTTCTTCGGCTGTGCCTTCGAGGTAGGAGTTCAGGGTGGCTTCCAGGGCGGCGAGGCAGAGCTTGTCGGCCCGTAGGGCGCGGGCGAGCGGGTGGCCGCGCATCGCGGAGATCCAACGCTTCCTGCCCACCGCTATCCCCGCCTGCGGTCCACCAAGGAGTTTGTCCCCGGAAAATATGGTGAGGTCGGCCCCTTCCCCCACGGCGTCCTGAACCCGAGGCTCTTCGCCGACGGATACCAGCGCCCCGCTTCCGACGTCGGCCACTACCGGCAGTCCCAGGGTCGTGAGCTCTGCTATTCCTACCGACTCCGTAAAGCCGACCGTCTCGAAGTTGCTCGGGTGGACCCAGAGTACAGCGCGCGTGTTCTCGTTTACCGCGCTTTCGTAATCCGAGAGCCTGGTGCGGTTCGTCGTGCCAACCTCCCTGAGGCGGGCGCCGGAAAGCTCTAGAACCTCCGGAATGCGGAAGCCG
Organism: Rubrobacter sp.; assembly: GCA_036520255.1. Classification (GTDB taxonomy): domain Bacteria; phylum Actinomycetota; class Rubrobacteria; order Rubrobacterales; family Rubrobacteraceae; genus Rubrobacter_D. The sequence continues at coordinate 616 of DATDKB010000195.1, forward strand.
CCACCGATCTCGATGAGCTGGCCGCGCGAGACGATCACCTCCGCGATCACCCCCGACATCTCGGAGGCCTCTGATGTGACAACAGCCGAGAGCGCGAGCAACGTCGCCCCCGCGCAGTTGTTGACGACGAGCGCGTCCTCAGCGCCGGTCAGCTCCCTGAGCAACGGCACGGCGTGGTCGTAGCGCGAGCCCCTGGTGCCGGAGCGGGGATCATACTCCAGGTTGGAGTAGCCCGTGGCCGCTTCGTGGATCGCCAGGGTTGCCCGCTCCGAGAGGACCGAGCGCCCCAGGTTGGTGTGCACTACGACGCCCGTAGCGTTTACGACCCTGAGGAGTCCTCCGCCGGCGAGGAGACCGGAGGCCGTCTCGACAACGGCCTGCTCCGAGACCTCCGGCTTTTCGCCCGCGGCGATTCGGTGCCGCAGGTCGTTGATCGCCTCGCGAACGGCGGCCGTTGCCCGAGCCTGACCGTAGAGGCCTACCAGACCCAGTCCTAACGGGCCGCGCATTACGGCGTCCACGGCGGGCAGACTGCGGAGCCTCTCCTTTTTACCCGTCTCCATCATGCGCGGCTCAGTATAACCCGCCGTATCCGCGCGAACCTTGGAGCACAGGGGCTGTGCTAAACTTGCGCCGTCGAAGCTCGAAAGAGCCGAAAGGACGCTGGTTTTGGGCGAAGGAACCACCAAATTCGTGCTCGGGGCGACCGTAGGAGCGTTGGGCGGTTTCGCCGTCGGGGCCTTCGCCACGACCCCTACCGCGCGCTCGGCACGCGAATCGGCGTACGGCGGCCTCGACGTCTCCGCGCGTTTCCTGGGCAGGACGGTCGTCAGGGCCGTAGACGGCCTCGGCTCCACCGTCGAATCCGGCTACACCCGCGTTCGCGGCAGGGAAAAGTACCTGGAACACGAGATCGACGACCTCAGAGAGCAGATCGCCCGCCTCCAACAAAGAATCGACTGACACGGCGCCCGAAGGGCGCGGCGTGCTCTGAAAGCGGAGGCGCAGCCGGACCTTTCACTTAAAGAAGCGGCGCAGCCAGTCTGGTAGGGCGGAGCTTTCCTGCGTGGCCCGTTTGTAGTCTTCGAGGTCGTCGGGGTGGACGGGGATGCCTGACTCGCCGAGGATGGCGCGGGCGTCCTGGAGGCGCGCCTCGGGTGTACCGTCGGAGAATGCTGCTTCTACCAGGTAGTTGCCGTTCCAGCGGACGCGGTAGATGCGGAGGCCGGAGAGCTCGCTCTCCGTGAAGCGCCGGTCGAGATCAGAGGCGGCGGCCCTGGCCTCCTCTTCACGGGCGAACTCGTAGCCGAGGGAAGGAGAGATGGGAGCCTGGTCGTTCTCCATTTTATGGCGTTCCCAGCCTCGACATCCAGAGGCCGGGGTCCCGGACCTCGGCGAGCGACGGCAGGTTCTCTGGGTTCTCCCAGATGCGGTTGAGGCCCTCCATCCCTCGACGTCTCACGACGGCGTCGGCGAACATCTCGCCCAGCCTGTACTGCTCCAGCTTGACGTCGAGGCCGGTCAGGCGGAACACGGCGGTCTCGAAGGGCGGGCGGTGGCTCCTGCTCCTCGCCATGCGTTCTTTCAGGTCCTCGTAGTGGGGTACCAGGCCCACGCCGACGTTGTGCATCACGAAGTCGGAATAACCTTCTATGACCGACATCGCAGCCTGCATCCGGTCGAAGGAGTCGCGCTGGGAGCGGCTCATAAGCAGCTCGACGGACCGGCCTCCGGACCTCAGGTTGGTAGATAAGCGCCGCAACGTCTCGCGCACGCCAAGCCTATCTGCCAAAGGTGAGATCAGGCTCTCAAGAAGCTCCCCGAGATGCCTGCGTAGCCAGGGATAACCCTCGAACTGGAGCGCGTGCGTCATCTCGTGCAGCACGATCCACAGCCTCAGCCCATCTACCGGAACCCCGAGCCTTCCCGCGGCCGAGACTATGTTCCCGTCGAGGAAGAAGACCTTGCCGGGCCCCTCATCCCGCCCCGGCGCGAGCAACGGCCCCGTATCGTACTGTCCCAGCACACGCGAGGACAAAAAGCCTAGGAGGAGCCCGACCTGGGCAGTTAGCGTCGCGCCCCCGACGGCCCACGTGAGGTCGCCGGCGCCTGCCGCGGCGCGTTCTACGACGGGCTCCATCAGGTGCCCGAAGCCCTCGATGTTGAAGTCGATCCACTCTGCCCGGTCGGCGATCCTGAGCTGCCGGCCGCTCGGCGGCCCCTGCGGGAGCTCGATCCCCGTGAACCGCGAGAGGGGGTCGAGGGTAGTCTGTACGGCGCCAGCATAATCGAAGTCGCCGGCGGGCCCCCGCTCGGTACGGGAGGCCAACGCAACGGCAATGGTCCGCGCCGCGCCCCAGGAGATCATCGACGGTTTCCAGCAGAGAAAGACATGCGCTGAGTATATACGCTGCAAAGGCGCACGAGTTGCCGCCGTTTGTAAGGCGCGCGTCCGCGGGTTATATTCTGTCGTATGTTCGGCGTCGGACCCCAGGAGATGGTAATAATAGGCCTCATCTTCCTCGTGATCTTCGGCCCGGGCTCCCTACCGAAGATGGCCAGAGACATGGGCCGCTTCGTCGCCGAAGCCCGCCGCGCCATCGACGATTTCAAGGAAGAGATCACCGCAGCAGGCGAGGACGAGGACGAAAAAGACAAGGACGAAAGGGACCTGTAGCGTGTAAGCGCGCTGTGCCCTTCGGGCTCCGCTTTCAGGAAGTCGGCCCACAGCGCCGCCATGAGCGTTGAAACCAGCCGCCTTGGGCGGCGGTACCCCATGCGCGGCCGGGCAGGACCGGCAAGAGCTGACTAGCCTTATTCGGGGACGTATAGGGCGCGGTGGAGGGGGTTTTCGTGGTGGCTCCAGCCGCCGGGGCTGACGTTAGTGGTGTTTTCGACGTACATGGCGACCCTGGCGTCGAGGTTGTCTACGAGGTGGACGAGGAGGGCTTCGAGGGTTTTCGGGCGTTCGGGGGAGCCGTACTCGGTCTCGCCCTGGTGTGAGATGAGGACGTGCGAGAGCCTGAGGCGCAGTTCTTCGGGAAAGCTGGGCAGGGTGGCAACGTAGGACGAAACGAGGCGCTCGCCAAGCACGACGTGGCCGAGCAGGCGCCCCTCTTTTGTGTAAGCGAAGGCGCCCCTGTCCCAGGAGAGCTCGCGCACCTTGCCCACGTCGTGGAAGATGGCGCCGAAGATGAGGAGGTCGCGGTCCACGGGGTAGAGTTCGGCAAGC
>DATDKB010000196.1:0-5406 GCA_036520255.1 Rubrobacter sp.
GAGGTAGCTTCGATGGTCGTGTACCTGTGCTCTGAGGACGCCGGGTACGTGACGGGCGCGACGCTGGACATCAACGGCGGCTCACACATCTACTAAGGACTGAGGAGGAAGCAAAATGCTCGCGTTCCTTCGTCCAGGGCAACCCACCCTTCTCAGGCTCCGGCGCGCCTTCCTAGCTGTTCTCGCGGCGCTGCCGATCCCCGTCCCGTTCGTAACCCCGGAGGAGAACTAACCGAGAAAGGGAGGTACACACCATGAATTCGCTTACCACCTCAGCCGGCTCAGGCACGGCCGGGGAAAATCACGCCGAAAGGATCGCTCGGCTGCGCGAGTCCGCCTACCAGATCCGCCGGAACGCTCTCGACATGGGCGAGGTGCAGGGCCAAGGCTACATCGGCCAGGCCCTCGGCGTCGCCGACATCCTCGCCGTCCTCTACAAGGATCAGCTGCGATTCCGTCCGGACGATCCGCACTGGCCGGATCGCGACCGCCTGCTGCTGTCGATCGGGCACTACGCGATCGCCCTGTACGCAGCTCTGGCGGAGGCCGGCGTCCTCGAGGTCTCCGAGCTGAGCACCTACGGCTCGGACGGCTCTCGACTGCCGATGTCCGGGATGGCGTCCTACACCCCCGGCATGGAGATCTCCGGTGGCTCGCTGGGCCATGGGCTCGGCGTCGCGACCGGCATGGCGCTCGGGCTTCGCTACCAGGAGAACCAAGCGCGGGTGTACAACCTGCTCTCCGACGGCGAGCTCGACGAGGGATCGACTTGGGAGGCCGCGCTGGCTTGCGCTCACCACGACTTGGACAACGTGACGGCGATCGTCGATGTCAACGGCCTACAGGCTGACGGCCCCACGCCGGGCGTGCTGCAGGTCGAGCCCATCACGGACAAGTGGCAGGCCTTCGGCTGGCACGCCGTGCGCGTCGACGGCAACGACATCGATGCACTCGTCACCGCTTTCGATGGGCTCCGTGAGCACCGTGGCTCGCCGTCGGTGCTGATCTGTGATACCCGGGTCGGCCGCGGGGTACCGCTGCTGGAGAACCGCGAGAAGGCGCACTTCATGCGCGTGGAGACACACGAGTGGCAGGTCGCCCGCGACCAGCTCGAGGAAGGACGCAGCTGATGAGCGAGACGACCCCCCGCAAGCTCACTACCTCGGCGATGATCGCTTCCTTCGTCGACGAAGGCCAGCGGACCACGAGCGCACCGTTCGGTCACGCGCTGTCGCGTCTCGCGGACGAACGCCCCGAGATCGTCGGCCTGTCCGCTGATCTCGCCAAGTACACGGACATGCACATCTTCCGCGACACCCATCCGAACCGCTTCTTCCAGATGGGCATGGCGGAACAGGCCATGCTGGGCGCGGCCGCCGGAATGGCCGAGGTGGGCCTGGTTCCCTTCGCATCTACCTACGCCGTGTTCGCGACGCGACGCGCCTATGACTTCCTGTGTCTGGACATCGCCGAGCCGGGCTTGAACGTCAACGTCGTTGGTGGCCTGCCGGGGCTGACCACCGGGTACGGCCCCAGTCATCAGGCGACTGAGGACCTGGCTATCCTGCGTGGGATGCCAAACCTCACGATCGTCGACCCGTGTGACTCCGTGGACATCGAACAGGCCGTGCCCGCACTGGCGGCGACGCCGGGCCCGACGTACATGCGCTTGCTGCGGGGCGCCGTGCCGACCGTGCTCGACGAGTTTGACTACCGTTTCGAGCTGGGTAAAGCCGCCGAGCTGCGGACCGGGCGCGACGTCGTGATGATCTCGACTGGTCTGATGACGATGCGAGCCCTCGACGCGGCCAAGCGACTCGAAGCCGACAACGTCGACGTCGCCGTGCTGCACGTGCCGACGATCAAGCCGCTGGACCGCGTAGCGATCCTGCGAGCAGCCGGGACGGACCGCCTCGTCGTGACCCTGGAGAACCACACCATCGTCGGCGGGCTGGCCGAATCCGTGGCCGCCTGCCTGGCGTTCGCCGGCGAGGGAGGCCGCATTGTGCCCATCGCGCTGCCCGACGAGTTCCTCGACGCGGGTGCGCTGCCCACCTTGCACGACCGCTACGGACTCTCCGCGGATGCGATCGTGGCCAAGGTCAAGGCGGAGCTGGGCAGTGACTTCGAGCCGTCCACCGAGTCCCGCGGCGCGAAGGAAACGGCCCCCTGGCGCGGTGAGGAGGTGCCCCCGACTGCCTGACGCGGGTCTCGACTCACTAGCAGGGCGCAGTGAAGGTCCACTGAGCAGGGTAGCTCTGGTGTCCAAGCCCATCTTTCCTCCTCAGGAGGCGCCGTGGAGGAGCGACCGGTTGTCGACTTCGCGGCTTCAGGGCCCAAGGGACCGCACCCCGCGGCCGAGAGACCAACGATGAGGAATGAGGAGAGCGACGTGGAGCGAGTGGGCTTTGTAGGTCTGGGAGCGATTGGTGGGCCGATGGCTCACAGGCTGCTTGTCAGCGGCTTCGAGGTCGCCGTCTTCGATATCGTGCCCGAGCGTAGCCGTAAGCTGGTGGAACTGGGTGCTGTAGAGGTCCGAGATCCGGAAGAAGCCGCCATGTACGGGGATGCAACCGTCGTCATGGTCGCCACCGGCGACCAAGCACTGGAGGCGATCTTTGGAGACCGGGGGGTCTCCCTGGGCCTCTCGAAGGACAAGATACTGGTTCTTACCAGCACCGTTGGTCCGAAGACGGTGCGGGAGATACATCGGAGGCTCGGTAGTACAGGAGCTAAGTTGCTGGACGCGCCGGTGAGTGGAGGAACCGCCCGGGCACGGACCGGAGATCTCCTCATAATGGCGAGCGGCGAAGAGCACACCTTGACGGCAGCTCGCCCGGTCCTTGAAGCCATGGGATCAAAGATAGAGTGGATCAGTCAGAAGGTGGGGGACGGCCAATCCATGAAGCTGGTCAACCAGTTGCTGTGTGGTGTGCACCTTGCGGCGGCCGGGGAGGCGCTGGCCTTTGCTAGAGAATTGGGCCTGAACCCTCGGAGGGCCTACGAAGTGGTGCGCCAGGGGGCGGCAAACTCCTTCATGCTGGACGATCGGGCCGGCCGTATGTTGAGCGACGGCCCGGTAGATGTCGAGAGCGCGCTCGACATCTTTGTCAAAGACACCGGGCTGGTACTTGATGCCGCTCGAGAGAACGGGTTCCAGCCCGACTTGGCGATCACGGCGAACGAGGTCTTCCGCGAAGGTTCTGAGTCCGGAATGGGACGCGAGGACGATTCGCGTGTGGAGGCGGTCTATCGCAACCGGAAGCCAAGTCAGCAGCACCGCGCACGAGGTGACTGACAAAACGGTAGCCGAAGAGGCCAGCATGAGCGATGCGTCGATCTTACTACACGCGCCGATCACCATAGTCCAGGTCGCGTACCACCGGCGGCTACAGTTCTTTCCCACCATAGATCACTTCTCATTCCCGAAGCCGTAAGTCTACGGCCTTCTGTAGGAGAACTTGACTTCGGCAATGGTCCGGTGGAATGGATGCACCCACTTGAAATCCGCCGACACCTTACCCTTAAATTGGAAAGGAAGGATACGATGATCGGAAGCAAAGGAGCTACGGGTGCGCAGCGCGCAAACGGAAAGCGCAACGGTCAAGGTAATGATCGCCACCCCCCTCGAGGAGGAGCTGGTTCGAAAGATCGAGGGGACGGACGCCCGGTTGGAGGTCCTCTACGACCACACGCTCCTGCCGCCACCACGCTACCCACCCGACCACAAGGGGGAGCCAGGCTTCCGGCGCGACCCGGCGGGCGAGCGGCGTTGGGAGGAGATGCTGGAGAGTGCAGAGGTGCTCTTCGGCATTCCGGGTGACTCACCGGAAATGCTCCGCGAAGTCGTTCGGCGGGCGACGAGGGTGGAGTGGATCCAGGCTACGAGCGCAGGTGCGGGGGAACAGGTGCGGGTGGCGGGCCTCTCGCCAAGAGAGCTCGACCGGGTGATCGTCACCACCTCAAGCGGGATCCACGCCGGTCCCCTGGCCGAGTTCTGCCTCTTCGGCCTCTTGGCTTTCACCAAGGGTCTGCCGCGGTTGCTCCGCGACAAACAGGAGAAGCGCTGGGACCACTACCCGACGCGAGAGCTCAAGGGGACGACGATACTGGTCGTGGGCCTGGGCAACATAGGGCTCGAGGTCGCTCGGCTGGCACGCTCCTTCGGGATGCACACAATCGGACTCAAGCGCCGCCCCGACACGGCGCTTCCTCACGTGGAGGAGCTGCATCCGTCAGAGGACCTCAAAGACCTCGTACCCCGCGCCGACGCCGTTGTAGTCACCCTACCTTTAACCGAGCGAACAGCAGGCATGGTCGACCGGGAAGCGATAAGTCTCATGAAGCCCGAGTGCGTCTTCGTGAACGTCGGACGCGGCGGCGTGGTAGACGAGGAAGCCCTGATCGAATCGTTAGAGAACCGGCGCATCGCGGGAGCGGCCCTCGACGTGTTCCTCACCGAACCCCTGCCGCCCGAGAGCCCTCTGTGGGATTTGCCCAACGTCCTGATCAGCCCTCACACCGCCGCCTTAGCAGAATCGGAGAACGAACGCATAGTAGATCTGTTCCAGAATAACCTGCGACTCTACCTGGAAGAACAGCCGTTGCTCAACCGCGTGGACCCGCAAGACTTCTACTGAACTCAAGATTTATCTGTTTGTGCTTGGCGTGTAACCGACCGGTCGGGACCCCATTTTGGGGCGCTGGCCTTCTTGTTTGTATCGCTGTGGGCTGCCATAGAGAACGTATTCACACATTACTATGTGCCCAGCGCATATAATCTGTCTGTAATTATAGACTTCGATTTTAGAAGGAGAGAGGCATGACCAACTGGAAGCGTATAAAGCGCCTTTGGACGTTGCTGAGCACCGATGAGGTCTTTGACGAGCATGGCTCGCGCGGGCGCCGGAAGATGGTGCGCAAAGCACCTCGGAACTAGCAGCGTTCCATCTTGAGAGCCGGGGTTCCTACGGGGCCTTGGCTCTCTCCTTTGCTAATATCCTCCACGGGGCCGGCGTCGCCCGGTTTGTCCACGACGCGTGAAGGTCCCCGAGAGAGGAGGTGCCCGGTACCGCGCGTCTCGACGGCGCGTTCGTGCCCTGGTGCGGACCGAAGTGCACCTCACACCGCCGCTAGGTCTGATCGGTCGGGATCGTCTCGCTGATCGTAGGCGCGCATCGAGGCGCAGGCGCCCATCGCCGACTTCACCAAAACGTCAGGACGCGCCGCTGGTCGAGATGGCGGTTTTGACCTGGCCTATCAGTTCTTCTGCTTGCGCAAGATCCTCCCAAGGAGGATTTATTACCAGCTCGTCGAACCCAAGTTCCCGCACCTGGACGGCGAACTCCGGCAGCCAGGGCGCCACCCCGGGAGAACTACTCAGGTGCATGACGTGGCTGAAGGACT
>DATDKB010000197.1:0-16661 GCA_036520255.1 Rubrobacter sp.
GTTTGTAGTGCTTCGTTGGCTTTTTCGAGGGGGAACGGCACGACTTCGGTGTGGACGGGTACCTTTGGGGCCAGGGCGAGGAACTCTTGCCCGTCCTGGCGTGTGAGGTTGGCGACGGAGCGTACCGAGCGTTCTCCCCAGAGGAGCTCGTATGGGAAAGACGGGATGTCGCTCATGTGTATGCCCGCGCAGACCACGGTCCCTCCCCTGGCGACGGCCCCGAGGGCGGCGGGGACGAGGGCGCCTACCGGCGCGAAGATTATGGCCGCGTCCAGTTCCTCCGGCGGCGCCTCTTCCGAACTGCCGGCCCACTCGGCGCCGAGATCCCTTGCGAACTCCTGCGCCTCATCGTCTCCCGGGCTGGTGAAGGCGAAGACGCGCCTGTTCTCGTGTGCCGCGACCTGGGCCACGATGTGGGCCGAGGCCCCGAAGCCGTAGAGGCCGAGCCTCTCGGGGTCGCAGGCGAGACGCAGGGAGCGGTGCCCGATCAAACCGGCGCACAATAGGGGAGCGGCCTGCAGGTCGGGGTAACCGTTGGGGATAGGAAAACAGAAACGGGCGTCGGCGACAGCATACTCTGCGTAGCCGCCGTCGATCTGGTAGCCGGTGAACCGTGCGTTCTCGCACAGGTTCTCCCGCCCAGAGAGGCAGTAGCGGCACTCGCCGTCGGTCCACCCGAGCCACGGCACCCCGACCCTATCGCCTACCGTGAAGCCGTCTGTGTGCTCACCCGTCTTCTCCACAACGCCGACTATTTGGTGGCCTGGGATCAGGGGCAGGTCGGGATCCGGCAGCTCCCTGTCCACGACGTGGAGGTCGGTCCTGCACACGGCGCAACAGCGCACGCGCAGAAGCACCTGACCCGCGCCGGGCTCGGGTAGGGGGACCTCCGCGGTCCTCAACGGCTCGCCGGCTCTTTCCAGGATCATCGCGCGCATGGCTACATCCTCCTGACGCCCCTGGCGAATTTTCTCATCCTCCCGTATCCGACACCACGAAGGGCGGTTTCCGGAGCGCCGACGCGGCGTAGAATGGTCGCTGGGATGGCTGTTGGAGAGTATGACCTGGTCTTCGTCGGCGGCGGGTTGGCCACCCTGCTGTTCCTGCGCGAACCCGAACCGGCGCTACCCGACAGGGTGGCGGTTGTAGATCCCTGCTTGCCGCGGGAGCGTCCGACCGTCCACTGGAGCTACTGGAGCCAGGGGGCTACCCTCTACGAGCGGTTCGCCACCGGGGTTTGGCAGAAGGCCAGGGTGGCAGACAAGCCGCCTGAATCCCTCGCCCCGTTCACCTTGCGGCTGGTGCGCTCCAGCGACGTTCTCGCGCACTTCGAAGGGCTCATGGCATCGGCCCCCATCGCGTAGCTTCGCACCAGGGCGCGCTCGATCACCAACCTGGCCGCCGAACGCTACGAGATCGTCACAAACGCCGGAACGCTACGGGCAAAGTGGGTGTTCGACAGCGCCACGGACGTTCCTCCTAAGTTCCCGTCTCAGCGAGGGCCATACGCCCTGGAGAGCGGCATGGGCATCCGCGTCGAGGCCGACGGGCCGGTCTTGGATCCGGCTACCGCAACCCTCCTCGACCCGCTGGATGAAAGCTCCTTCGCCTACCTGCTGTCGCTGAGCCCGACGGAGGCGCTACTCGAATCCGCCTCTTTCGGTCCCGTCTTAATGGGGGAGGATCAGAAGACCCTGCTCCGGTACCTTCGGGCGCGCCACCCCGGAGCCGGGTTTACGGTCACCCATGCTGAGAGCGGTTGTATCCCGCTCGGGTTCGCGCCCCCACGAACCTCGGGTCCGAGGCACATCCTGCTAGGCACGAAGCGCGGCCTGATCAAGCCGAGCGCGGGTTACGGGGTAGTGCGTATCGCCGCGGAGAGCGAGCACCTCGCCCGCCTGTGGCGGGAGAACCGTCCGCTGCCACCGAGCCGAAGGAGCGCCTGGTGGTGGCGGTTTCTCGACACGGGGTTCTTGCGGCTCGGCGCGAGATCCACTCCTGCCCTTGGCCCTGCTACAGCGCGTCATGGGCGCGGTTCCCCTCGCCCAATCGCTGCGCTTCATCGACGAAGATCTCGCGCCTCGACAGTTGCTCCCGCTTGTACGGACGGCCCTACCAGTCGTCCTCGGCAAGAAAACGTAGTTGCCGAGGACGGCACGTCCGCCGGCGATACCGTCAGCCGCTTCGGCGTCCCCCGCGCAGGGTACCAAGGAGGGGCGAGCCCGCACCGATCAGGAACCCGAGGTCGTACCAGTTCCCGCTTCTCGCGGTGTTGTAGAAGGGAAACTGCTCCCAGCCGCCGAAAACGTGCACGATGAGCAAGATCCAGGCCGTAATCCCGTTCCAGAACCCCCAAAGCAAGTCCGCCCACCACACGATGCTCCTCCTCGCGATCATCTACTGAAAATCGTCCGGGTCTTCTCGCGCTAAAGGGTACCGCAAGTTGTCACGTCTCCGTGGCCAGGGTTGACCGTCCTGACGCCACCGGGTGGTTCGTCGGCCACGATCCGGGTCTCCAGATCTGGCGGCGGTTCTGTAAACTTGGAGCATGGCTGCCGGGAAGATCCCCCTACCGTTCGTCACGCTGCCCGCGTCGTGCTGCTCGACGAGACCGGGAGGGTGCTGCTGGCGAGGTTCGAGTACGGTGGAAAAGCGTGGTGGGTCGCTCCGGGAGGGGGGCTCGAGTTTGCAGAGACGCACGAGGAAGCCGCACAGCGCGAGATCGGCGAGGAGACTGGGCTGGACCTCCGGAACCTCGGACCGTGGATCTGGACCCGAGAGCACGTCTTCCGCTTCGGGGAGCGACTCTACAGGCAGAAGGAGCGTTATTTCCTCGCCACGGTTCCCACCTTCCAACCTGATTCACAACACCTCAGCCCCAAAGAATCTGGTGTAATGGGCGGACTCCGATGGTGGACGCTCGCCGAGCTAGAAGCAACGGCAGAAGAGCTGGCGCCGGCAGACCTGCCCGTGCTGGTGTGAGAACTCCTCGAGCATGGTCCTCCACTAAGGCCGATCGAGGTCGGGGTCTGAGGACGGTTCGCACGTAGGAGCGGTTCGCGAACCACTCCTACGTGCGAACTGCGCCCTTTTGTTTATTCGACCGTGACGCTCTTGGCGAGGTTGCGCGGCTTGTCCACGTCGAGGCCGCGGTCCCTGGCGACGTGGTGGGCGAGCAGTTGGAGCGGCACGCTGGCCACCAGCGGGGCCACGATCTCCGGCGCCTCGGGAACCGGAAGCACCACCCTGGCCATGCGTTCCGCCGCCCTGTCGCCTCTGCGGGCGACCGCGATCACGTTCGCCCGCCTGGTCACGGTCTCCTCGACGTTGGAGAGCGTCTTCTCCCGCACTACTCCTTCCCCGAGGATAGCCACAACGGGGCAGTACTCGTCGACGAGCGCTATGGGACCGTGCTTCATCTCGCCCGCCGGGTAACCCTCGGAGGGCACGTAGGAGATCTCCTTTAGCTTCAAGGCGCCCTCGAGCGCCACCGGATACGAGATGCCACGCCCCAGGAACAGCGAGCACCGCGCCTCCTCGAACACGCGGGCGGCCTCATCGACCAGACTCCCTAGCCCCTCGATGGTCTCCTCGACTTTCTCCGGCGCCAGCCTGAGACCGCGGCCGACCTCCCGCAACGCTTCTTCCGGCAAGACGCGGCAAATTTCGGCGAGTTCAAGCGCCAAGAGATCGAGGACGGCGACCTGGGCGACGAAGGCTTTGGTGCTTGCAACGCAGATCTCCGGCCCCGCTTTCGTGAGCAGGATGGCGTCTGCCTCGCGCGTAATGAGCGACCCCCTCGTGTTGGTTACCGCCACTACCTTCGCCCCGAACTCCCGCGCCGCCCCCACGGCCGCCAGGGTGTCCGTTGTCTCCCCGCTCTGGCTTATGGCGACGACGAGCGTACGCTCATCCCCGATGGGGTCGGCGTAGCGGTACTCGCTCGCGATCTCGACCTCTACGGGTATCCTGACGAGCTTCTCTATGGCGTGCTTGCCAAGCAGGCCCGCGTGGTAGGCCGTCCCGCAGGCGACTATTACCACCCGCTCTACCTCCGAGAGGTCGAGGCCCATCTCCGATAAATCGACGGCACCATCAGCGTCGATGCGTCCGAGAAGGGCCGCGCCGAGCGCTGCGGGCTGCTCGTGGATCTCCTTGAGCATGTAGTCCTCGTAGCCGCCGAGCTCAACAGCCTCTGCATCCCAGTCCACTTCGAAGCTCTCGCGCTCCACGCGCTCGCCCCCGGAGGTAAATACCTCGACCGAGGAATCGGTCAGCTCGACGATCTCCCCGTTCTCGACGACGAGGAACTCGTGCGTCTCTCCGAGCAACGCTTGCACCGCGCTCGCGAGGAAGTTCTCCCCTTGCCCGAACCCGACGACGAGCGGGCTCTGGTGCCTGGCGGCGACGACCTTGCCGGGCTCCTCGGCGCTGACAGCCGCAACGGCGAATGACCCTTCGAGCCGCCGAAGCACCCCCGCCAGCGCCACCCGCAACGTCTGCCCGGACTCGACCCCCTCGGCGATGAGGTGGGCCATCACCTCGGTGTCCGTCTCAGAGCGGAAAACGACGCCCCGACCCTGCAGCTCCTCCTTTAGCTCAACGAAGTTCTCGATGATGCCGTTGTGCACGACGGCGACGCTCCCGCTTCCACCGAGTTGGGGGTGGGCGTTCTCCTCGGTGGGACGGCCATGGGTTGCCCATCGGGTATGTCCCACCCCGGTCCGTACCGAAGAGAAATCCCCGTTGCGCGCGGCGACAGCTCGGGCGAGGTTCTCGAGTCGCCCGACCTCTCTTATCTGCTGTATCCGGCCTTCCCTCTGAAGGGCAAGCCCCGCCGAATCGTACCCTCGATACTCGAGGTGCCCGAGACCCTCCATAAGCACCTCTACACAACGTTCCCTACCGGCGTAACCCACGATGCCACACATGGACCTACCTCCCTGTTCTATCTGCAGGTGGGACCAGTTAGGCAGAGAGAGGAGACAGGGCGACAGAAGCCCTGTCCGGGCCCGAACGGTGCTTTGTCCCCAGCGTCACCACCGGGATTTGTCACCGCCCTGACGACCGCCCGAAGCCGAGACGCACCCGCCGAATGCTTCGATGAACGTCTTCCTCGTCGACTCCCGCTCCGCGGGAGTCCTGGCGCTTTTGTTTCTCTCTACCCGCAAGCCGCGAAGATCCCACCAAGCTTGCTGGTCGTCTACGTAATATCGACTCCTTCCCGGACCTACCTCCCCATCCTCTCCGGAACGACGCCGCTTATTCTAGCGGCTGAACGACGAAAAATAAACTCTCGGGCTCTACAAGAAGTTCACGCTTATTACGCCCGATAGGGCGAGTAGCGCGATCACGATGGGCTGGTGGACCAGGTATATAAACAGCGAGTTTCTGCCCAGCGGTATGAGCGGCCTCGCAGCGAGCGGCGCCTTGTTCGGCAGGCTCGAAGGCCTCCGGCAATCCGCGTAGATCGCGTTCCCAAAGAACAACCCGATCAGGACGACGCCAAACCAGGGCAAGAGTGGCCTGTAATCCGGCATGATCACACCTTCCGGCACCACACCGAAAGGCAGCAGCCAGTAGTTCTCGGAGACGAGGTCGTGGGCGAGCACGTACTGGCCGGCGGCGAAGATGAGAGTGCCGAGCACGAGGTTGGTGTACCGGAGCCTGAGGAAGGGGTAGGCGAGGACGATGGAGACCCCGATGAGTTGCAGTATCCCGAAAGCCACGACGCCCATCCGGAAGACCAGGAAGATGCCGGTCAGGATCATCCCCCACGCGAGAATCCTCAACCCCCGCGCGAGGTACTTCGCGAAGAGCCTCCATCCCGTCAGGCTCGTCCTCACCCGGCTGATGGCGAGCGAGACGCCGACGAGGAACAGGAAGAGGCCGGCCGTGACGTCGGCGAAGACCGCCCAGTTTCCAGAGGTGCTGTCGACGTCGTAGCCGCCGAGGGTGTCGAGGTCGTATGTGGTGTGGTAGACGACCATCATGATGATGGCGACGCCGCGGGCGGCGTCTACCTCCCAGAACCTGGCTACCTTCTGCCCCGCGCTCCGTTCCGTACCCGGCTCCTCTCCGATATTTCCGGATCATACTCCACCCCCGCCGCCACTGAACCGTGCACATGGGTTAGGATTGGATGGTGAGAAGGGACTTCACCATAAAGCCGGGACGCAGGGAAGACGCGGCCGAGGCTGCGCGACTCTGGATGCAGAGCGCGGACGAACACACGGTCCACGACCAGGTCTACAAGACCTCCCCCGACGCCGAGAAGACGATGCGCCGCTTTCTGGCCGACGTGGCCAACAGCGGCTACTCCTTCCTCTTCATGGCCGTCACAGAAGATCGGACGGTCGGCTTTATCTCGGGCGAGCTTCGCCAGGGCTCCCCCACCTTCCTCCCCAAGACGTGGGCCTCCGTTGACGACGTTTTCGTCGAACCCGAGCACCGCAACCACGGCGTCGGCCGCGCCCTCCTCGAGAGCGTTCGAGCGTGGGCGCAGGAAAGGGACGCCGATGGGATCTCCCTTCAGGTCGCCGCAGCTAATACCAGGGGCCGCAAGTTCTACGAGGTCCTCGGATTCAGGGAAGTCTCAGTGTATGAGGTGCTCGAGTTTGATTAACGACTACAGGTTTCAGGCTTCAGGTAGGGTCAGGGAGCGCGAGAGTACCCTCGTGCCCGTCTCGGGCTCGTAGCCGAGGGTCTTGTAGAAAGCCTCGGCTGATTTGTCTTCGACCTGTACTTCAACGTAAGAGATTCCGTGTGCTGCGCAACGTTCATCCGCTGCTGTAAGGAGAGCTTGTCCGACACCCTGGTGCCTGGCTTCCGGGAGGACGTAGAGGTCTTCGATGCTGGCGAAGAGGTCACCTGCGGAGATGTTGAGGCGGTAAGCGAGGATTGCGACGCCGATGGTCCGGTCTTCGGTCCGGGCGGCGAGTACTTCTATGTTCCCGGCTTCGACGGACTTGCGCAGTTTTTCTGCGAAGGCTCTGGGGACGGGCTCGCCGTCTCTGAGTGATTCTTCCAGGAGCGTCAGGGGTTCTGCGAGGTCAGGGGTTCGGATGACCTCCACCAGGTTCAACTTCCGGCGGCAGCGAAAATCCTGGTCGCCGCTTCGATGGCGATATCTATTTCTCTGTCTCCGACATCGAGGTGGGTACACAGTCGGACGAAGCCGGGTTTGCCTGGGGTGGCGAGCACGCCCTCGCGGGCGAGGGCCCGCAGGAACTCGGGAGGGTCTTCGACGGCGACGAGGACGAGGTTGGTGTCTGGTTCTCTGGCCTCGCAGCCGGCCTCTCGAAGGCCCGCGCTGAGGTTGCGGGCCCGAGCGTGGTCCTCGGAGAGCCTTTCTGTGTGGTGCTCGAAGGCGTAGAGCGAGGCGGCGGCGATGATGCCTGCCTGGCGCATGCCGCCGCCGAAGGCTTTGCGGACCCTGCGGGCCTCACGGATGGTCTCGTCGTTCCCAACCAATAGTGAACCTACCGGCGCCCCCAGTCCTTTGGATGAGCATACGGAGACGGTGTCGGCGTGGGCGCACCATTCGCTGGCCGGGATGCCGGTCGTAGCCTGCGCGTTGAATAGCCTGGCGCCGTCGAGGTGGACCTTGAGGCCGAGGTCTTTCGCCGTCTGTGCGACCGCGGCGAAATCTTCTAGGGGGAAGATCTTGCCGCCTGCGGTGTTGTGGGTGTTCTCGAGGCAGAGCAGCCTCGACCTCGGAAAGTGGACGTCCTCGGGCCTGACAGCGGCGCGAACGGTTTCGGGGTCGAGGACGCCGTTCTCACCGGGGAGGGTACGGAGCTGGACGCCAGAGAGCATCGCGGGGGCTCCTGCCTCGTAGACGAAGATGTGGGAGCCTTCGTGCAGGAGCACTTCTTCTCCCATGTTCGTGCTGACGTGGACCCCGATCTGGTTCGTCATCGTGCCCGAAGGCGCGTACAGGGCCGCCTCCTTGCCGAGCAATTCGGCGACATACTCCTCGAGCCTGATTACCGTCGGGTCCTCCCCGAACACGTCGTCCCCGACCGGCGCCTCTAACATCGCCTGCCGCATCCCCTCCGTTGGACGGGTCACGGTATCGCTGCGAAGATCTATCACGCGTTACCTCCATCACGTTGTTTGAGCACTCGACGGGTGGTAGCGAAGTGGGTTTTGGCCACCTCAGCCAAACCTTTTACTCCAGACTCGGCTACCACCCGCCGGCCGGCACCCACGACGTGCGTCGCGCCGAGCGGCAGTTTGAACCCGACCCGCTCCGAGAGGTGTTCGATCTCCTGAAGCTGCCGGGACCGCGCCACAATGGACGCCGCAGCGACGGCCGCATCGTCCTCGGCTCGAGGACGCACCTCTAGTCGCACGCCGTTGGGGATGAACGGCTTCAGGTGGTCGCGGGCGGACCTGGCAAACTCGTCCACCACGACGACCTCAACCTCGTTCGCAAGTTCACCGATGATCTCAGCGTCCAGCTCGCCGAGCAGCCTGTTGACGTTGCCAGCGGCATCCCGGCGGCTCTCGTACTCGCGTGGCGAGAGCGACATGACGCTGACGTTGTCCTTACCCACGCTCTCCAGGATGAGATCCGAGATCGTACGGATGCCGAGAAGGCTGATCTCCTTGGAATCCCGTGCGCCTATCTCCCGCAGCTCTTTCGCCTTCGCGCTGCCGGTGATCCTGACCCCGGCGACGACGAGAGGGCCGAAATAGTCGCCCTTCCCGGCCTCGTCGATGCCGAGCCTTGGCGTACCGTCGAGGACGGGTCTCGCCCCGGGGGGTCGCGCCGGAGCCCGCGAGCTGGAAGCCTTGGTCTGTGACGTGCGCCAGTTCTCGAGCAGATCTCGCAGTTCTGAAGCTCGACCTCCGGTTGACACCTTACCAGTGTGGTAGACGTTCAGCTTCGCGGTCTCGCCGTTGCGGGTGAGGTCATACTGGGTGCCGTGGTCTATGGCTTTGCTACCCGCGATCTCCACGCCTTCCCTATCTAGGAGCAGACGCAGGCCGGCGGGTACCTCGGTGCGTGCGGCGTTCAACGGACCTCGAAGCCTTCGAGATGCCCGCCGGCGTTCTCGAAGTCGGTGTCGACGTACTCGACGGAGGCGTGCTGGGGTCCCTCTGCGCACCAGCTGACCATCTCCCTGACCTTTTCGGAGGGACCCTCGAAGACGGCTTCGACCCTTCCGTCAGGCAGGTTCTTCACCCATCCCGCCAGGTTCAGTTGCTCGGCCTTCTGCCTTGTAGAGTCGCGGAAGAAGACCCCCTGCACCTGACCCGATATACGTACGTGTGCGTGTTCCTGATCTTTGCTCTGCACTTCTCTTTCCTCCGTCGGGAGCCTCGTAATTGTCCCTCGCTAGGGCAGGTTCACCCGATATGCTAGCCTAGAGCGGCCATGAAAGCACAGAGGCAAGCTGTTGGTAGCGATGCCGAGGGCGCGGGAAACCCGGACAGGGTGCTCCTGACCCTCGTCGTACCGACGCGCAACGAGGCCGACAACGTCCCGAGGCTGGTGCGCGAGTTGCGCGAGAGTCTCACCGACCTCGACTACCGGGTGGTCTTCGTGGACGATTCGACGGACGGGACTCCTGGTGTGATCCGGGACCTCGCCCGCGAAGACGGGCGTGTTCGGCTGGTCCGCAGGGAGGGGGCGGAGCGACGCGGCGGCCTCTCGACGGCCGTTACTACGGGCCTGGATCTCTCCTCCGGCGCGAGCGAGTACACGTGCGTGATGGACGCGGACCTGCAGCACCCGCCCGAGAAGGTACGGGAGATGCTGACGACCGCCCGTTGTACCGACGCCGACGTGGTGGTGGCGAGCCGCTACGCGAACGGCGGCAGCTACGCCGGCCTCTCGGGCACAGCGCGGAGGGTCGTCTCCGTGGCAAGCAAGTACCTGGCCCAGATCGTCTTCAAGGAGGCGCGCAAGACCAGCGACCCGCTGACGGGCTTCTTTCTCGTAAGAAACGAGGCGATCTCGGGCATCCAGTTCAGGCCGACCGGGTTCAAGGTTTTGCTGGAGATCCTGGTGTGCGCCCCCGACCTTAAGGTGGTCGAGGCTCCCTTCGACTTCAGAGCCCGCCACGCCGGGGTCTCGAAGGCGACGCTGCGACAGGGCTTCGACTACCTGGCTCACATGTTGAGCCTGTTCTGGTACGTGCCGTCAGCAGGACGTTTCTGGAAATTCGCCCTGATTGGAACCTCGGGTGTGCTCGTCAACATGGTCACCCTCATCGTGCTCGCAGAGGTTTTCGACGCGCACAAGGTCATCGCCTGGATGTTCGCCGTAGGTCTCTCCATCCTAAGCAACTTCCTGCTCAACAACGCGTTCACGTGGCGCGACATCAGGCACTCGAGTAGGATCCACTTCTTCCTGCGCGGTGTGCTCGCCTATCCCGTGGCGGTCATGGGCATCGGGGCCAACTTCGCCGTCTGGTACCCGCTGGTGAAGTACGTCTCGGACGCGTTTCCTTACTACGCCATCTTCAACCTGCTCGGCATAATCGCCGGGACGAGCGTGAACTTTATCCTCTCCTCGCGCCTCGTGTTCCGCCCCTCCATGCCGCGGACCATCGACCCCCAAACTCCGCCGAAGCAGATAGCCGAGGGGATAAGGTGCGAGCTCAGGGCCGATAGGGTGGGCCTGATCCAGGTCTCCGACCTCACGCCCCTCGGCGAACACACGCCCCAGGAACTCACCACCTCGGACCGGAGTGTGATAGACCTCGTCGTCAAGACTGCCCATCCCACCCTAACCGTGACGGGTCCGAGGCGCCTCCCCCAGGCCCGTACCAACGCTCGCTACACGAACTCCCTGGCGGTCCCGATCCTCGACGAAGAACGCACCGTCGGCGTCGTCTTCGCAACCCGGAACTCAACTGAACCTTTTACGGAGGAAGATCTCCACTGGCTGACCGCCTACACCAGGGCGGCGGCAGAGATCTTCGAGTAAGACCCACACCGCTATCGCCGTTGCGCCGTTTCATGTAAGAGGCGCGGCACACCACAAAGGCGTCCCGGCAACACTGCCGGAACGCCCGGATCGGCCCCTCCCCATCAGAGGCCCTAGTAGGACTTCATCACCCCTCCCCGACGATGAAGCCCTAACGATCCCAGTGCCTGAACCCAAGCTTCAAACCGAGCCCCGGGTGGCCTGGAATCGCCCAAACAAGAAACTAGCACCCCACCACATATCCCGCAACCTCCCACAATCCTTATACCTAAGCGGGAAAAGTAATATGCCATCTTGTCATATACGACATGTCCGTGTTTCTCCCGGACCTACACAACATGTTGAGTCTCTACCAAAAACTCAATCTGTAAGAAAAGGTATATAAACCATCAGTTAAAGGTCAGATGAGTTTAAGACTGAGATGCACACATCGATGTCGATGCCTCCTTTGGCGTGGGTAAGTATTTCCGAGGCTGGGGGATGTTGCCGCTGGCTACGGTTGGTGCTGGGGCGCTTTATACTATTGGCATGAGACCCGTTTGCTTCTTATCCGACTTCGGTCTCGCCGACGACTTTGTGGGTACGTGCGAGGGTGTGATGCACAGGATCGCACCTGGCTTATCTATCGTGGATCTGACGCACGAGGTACCCGACTTCGGGGTGGAAACGGGGGCTGAGATCCTGCAGCACGCCACCCACTACATGCCCGCCGACGCGGTGTACCTTGCGGTGGTGGACCCCGGGGTCGGCACGGGGCGGCGGGCGGTAGCGCTTCGGACTGAGAGCGGGGCTTTGCTCGTAGGTCCTGACAACGGGCTGCTCATTGCGGCGGCGGAGTCTCTGGGTGGCATGTCCGGCGCCTTCGCGCTCACCGAGGAGCGCTTCCACCTGCACCCCGTCTCCAACACCTTTCACGGCCGCGATGTCTTCGCCCCCGTCGCGGCCCATCTTGCCAGGGGGGTCGGGATCTCGGATCTCGGTGAGGCCATAGACCCTGCTTCGCTGACGCGTCTCGGACCGGAAAGTGCCCCGCCCGACGAGGGAGGGGGGTTAACGACCCGCATCCTCTCCATCGACCACTTCGGCAACGCCAGGCTCTCGGCCCCCGCCGATGAGTCTGGGCTCGAGTACGGCGACGCCCTGAAGGTGGATGTCGGCGACGGCGAGATGTCTGTCCGGTACATCGAGACCTTCGGGTCTGCTAGGGCTGGCGAACTGGTGCTCGTCCCCGACTCCCACTGGCGCCTCAGCCTCGCCGTAATCAAGGGCAATGCGGCCCAGGCCCTCTCGTTGAGGGTCGGAGGGAAAGTGCACCTCTTATCCTCGATCGACAACGGTGACTGAACGTCCCGATCCGAGGCCTGGCTCGCCGGCGGAGGGCAGGCCCGCTCCCCCCTCGCCAGATGGGCGAAACACGATGCTGCGAGCCGCGGCCTTCCGCCCGATCAACGTGATGATCCTGGTGATCGGGCTCGTCTTCGCGATGGTCGCGACATGGTGGTTGCTGCCCGTGACCCTCGCGACATACGCCTCCCTGGTCTTTCTGGCCGCGAGGGATCCCATCTTCCAGCGCAAGGTCCTCGGCGGGGATGCAACCCCAGCGACACCTACCGCCACCTTACATAGCCGCGAAATCTCCCCCGAGCGCCGCGCACGCTGGCTTCCCCGCGGGGAGACCCGTCAGAAGGTGGAGGCCGCCCTCGCGGTGTACCGCAAGGTTATCGCCGCCATCGAGGACTCCGACGAGGTAACAAGGGCCGTCCTCGACGATGCCGTTCCCAGGTTGCACGCGGCGGCGGCTCGGCTGGTGAACGTGGCAGAAGGCCGGGAGAAGGCCGCCGAGGTCGCGAGCGAACTTAGCCGCAGTACCGAAACACCCACATCGACGACCAGGCAGGAGAACCTTCGCGAGCTTCAGGAGAGAATAAAGATCGCGGACGCCGAGATCTCCGGCACCTCAGAAGAGCTTCTCGACCTCAGGGCCAAGGTCGTAAGGATCTCCATTGACGCCAATAACCCCGCCCGCGCAAGAGATCTCAACGCCTCACTAGACGGCCTCAACGCCCGCCTCGAAGCCCTGAGCGAAACCATGTCTCCGCAGGAAGAACCTCTCTAGGAGCGGCTTGCTCTGCAAGCCGAAGCTTCGAGCTTGAAACCAGGCCCGGGTGAGTAGCGATGCCACCGCGCACGTTCTAAAACTCCTTCTCATCGGTCATTCCCGCATTCGCGGGAATGACCGATGAGAAGAACCCGGCATGAATCCGCAGCCGAACAGCGTGGCCGTCAGGACAACCTCGATGTGTCTCTACAGGATAAAATAAAGAGCTGACAAGCCGCGAGGCGGCGAGCTGAAAGCGGAGGCGAAGCCTGAGCACGCCGACAAGGCGCCAATGGCGCCGTGCTGGCGAGCGGAGCCCGAAAGGGCGTAGCGTACTATATCAGGCCGAGCTTGCGTGCCAGTCGCGGCCCTCGGTCTTCTCCTCGACGATCTCGGGCTGGCGGGCTGTCCTGCGCACGGGGACGCCGCCCAATTCCTGCCGGGACTCCTCCACGGAGACGAGCGAGTCCTGGAACCAGTTCTCCAACTGCTTCATTACGCGGTCCCTGTACACCTCGGAGCCGCCGGAGACTTCTTCGGCGTAGCGCTCCGCCCCATCTACGATCTCCCCGGCCCGGCGCTCCGTGCGCGTCAGGAGCTCCGTCTCAGGGACCATCGCGTTCGCGCGATGGTGGGCCTCTTCGACAATGCGCTGGGCCTCCTCCTCGGCCGCCGCGATTGTGGCCCCGCGTTCCCGGCGAAGCGCCTCGGCCTCCGCCAGCTCGGGGGGCAACGATCCCCTTAGCTCGGCCAGCATCACAAGCAGGTCAGACCGGTCAACGACGGCCCTCCCTTTGCTCATCGGTACGCTGGATGCATCCTGAACAATGGCCTCCAGCTCGTCCAATACCCCGCTTATGTACTGCATGTCTTCTCTCATAGGTCCAACCCTAGCACGCTCTTACAGGCTACGCCAGCCTTTCTGAAAGTATTTTTCGATGCTTTACCTCAACTTCAGGTATAATATGATCTCAAGGTTAAGTGCAACTCTGTGACGGGGTGCTGGGGCAGTTTCACACGCACGATGGAGCCGGATTTTTGGCTTTAGGAGTGGGGTTTCTAGAGTTATCCACAGGGACGTAACGCATGCTGCTCGGATTCAACCAGTTTGTGATAGAAGGTGAGGGGTCCGATATCCCAGTGTCCAGGGTCGCGAGCCTGGCGGCGCGCTCCGTCGACCCCGCCATCCACAATGCTTGAGTGCTGCGAGGCGAATCTCCGGGTCACTGTGCCGTCGAAGAGGTTGGCGGCTGGCGGCCGATCGGTGACCACTAATTCTGTCGGTTCGCCACGCCGGCGGCGATGGCGGCGACTACCAGCGCGATCAGGCGGTACGGGTTGATCCCGCCTGCGAGGAGATCTGGGGCCAGCACCACCAGGAACGGTACGGCGGTGGCCAGCACGGAGATGACGATCGCGACTGGCCCGCCGTTGCGTCCCCCGGCGCGGTTGATCAGGGTCCCCGCACCGTAGCCGGCCGCGGCCGAGAGCAACAAGGTGAAGGGGACGAGGAAGAGCACGTACGCTACTGGGATGCCTGCGACGGCGACCCCGGCGCCGGCGAGAGTACTCCGGAGGACCTGGTTGGATTTCATAACGCCGGCCCGCGCGCCCCTCGGCAGCCTGGCGTCGTCGGGGCATTTGATTCCGACGTCGGTGGCCACCATGCACTCGGTGCAGATAGGACGCCCGCACGTGGCGCATGATACGCGGGTCTCCCGCTTCGGGTGCCTGTAACAGTGCATGGGCTCGGTCACTGACGGCCCTTCCTTCCGCTCCGCGCGAGCTCGCTTGGTGGCATCAAGACTAGCTCCCTCTTGTAACTCTGGTGTATTTCGGCGATGAGCCGGCGGTGTTCCACTTCCTTACGCTCCAGCTCTTCGCGCAAGGCACGGTTTTCTCTCCCCAACCCCGTCACCTGGCGCTCGAGGTCGAGGACCTTGCTCACGCCGGCGAGGTTCATCCCCATCTCCTGGGTCAGCCGCTGTATGTAGCGGCCAAGGTCGACGTCCTCCTGGGAGTATAGCCTGGTATTCTTTATGCTCTTGCGTGGGCGTAGCAGGCCCTTCTGCTCATACATCCTCAGCGTCTGCGGGTGGACCCCGATCAACTCGGATGCTATCCCGATCATGTAGACCGGACGCTTTCTAAGGTTCACGAAGATCCCACCTTCTTGAAGAGGTCTTCCCTTACGTCTTCGTCCCTCTCCTCTGCCAGCGCCTCAAGGATTTCCCGCTCCCGCCGCTTGAGCTTCTTGGGCACGACAACGCTCACCCGCACGATGAGGTCCCCTTTCTCCTCCCCATCCGACTTTGCCTTTGGTGCCCCCGCGCCCCGCACCTTGAACTGCTTGCCGTCCTGCGTGCCGGCGGGCAACCTGACCCTCACCGTGCCACCCCCGGGTCTGGGAACCTGGATCTCGGCCCCCAGTGCCGCCTCGACAAAGCTGACGGGCACCCCGACTACGAAGTCGTCCCCACGCCGCTTGAAGACCGGATGTTCCTCCACCAGCGTCCTGACGTAGAGGTCCCCCGCCGGCCCGCCTTCCCTACCGGCGTTCCCCCTGCCGGGGATCCTGACCTTCATCTTGTCCCTCGCCCCAGCCGGTATTCTGACCTTGACCTGCCTGCTCCTGCGTACCCTGCCGTCTCCCCCGCACACCGAACACGGCTTCTCGATGATCCTACCCTCGCCCCCACACCTGGAACACGGCGTCGAGAGCGCGAAAAACCCCTGATCCCGGCTCTGCATCCCCCTGCCACCACAATCGGGGCACGTCCGCGGCGCCGTCCCGGGTGCCGCCCCCGTGCCCCTGCACTCTCCACAGGCTTCCTCCACGGGAACCCCAACCCGCGTCGTTACACCGTTCAAAGCATCTTTGAAACTCAACCTGACGTTTACGGTTATATTTTCGCCTTTTGCCCGGGTTCTCTGGTTAGTGGTGGCGGTACGCCCGAAAACATCTCCGAGGTTGCCGAAGCCGCCGAGCAGGTCGGAGAAGTCCCCGAAGTCGGTGCCTTGCTGCCTCTGCCCGGCTCCTCCCGAGCCGAAGAAGGTGCGGGGGCCTTCGTCGTATTCCCTTCTTTTCTCGGGTTTGGAGAGGATCTCGTAGGCGTGTTGTATCTCTTTGAAACGGTCCTCGACTTTTTTGTCGCCGGGATTGGCGTCGGGGTGGAACTTGCGCGCTAGTCTCCGGTAGGAGCGCCGGATCTCATCTTGCGAGGCCTCCTTCGAGACCTCCAGAACCTTGTAGAGATCCAGCTTCTCCATACCCTAAACCTGCTTCGCGACTACAACTTTCGCGGGCCGGATCGGCTTCCCGTTAAGTAGGTAGCCCCGCTGGAAGGTCTGGATGATGGTGCCGTCCTCGTGCTCCTCGGAGGGTTGGCCCATAACGGCGTCGTGCACATTAGGGTCGAACGGCTGGCCGTCCGAGGCGAGGGGCAAAAGCCCTTCCTCGGCCAGCACCTCAGCGAGCTGCTCGCGGGTCGCCTGCACGCCCTCGCGGATATCCCCCCCGGCCTCAAGGGCACGGTCCAGGTTATCCAGAACGGGGAGTAGCTCTTGCACCAGCCTCTCCGACGCCACCGAGAGTATGCGGACGCGCTCCCGCTCCTGCCG
>DATDKB010000198.1:0-3733 GCA_036520255.1 Rubrobacter sp.
GGGTGAGGCTGCACGCCGAGATTAACATGCTCACGGTTCTGGCCGCGGTGTGCATCTACGTGCCGCTCGGGCTGTCCTTCGCCTTCGTCTTCGAGTGTGTCGGCGAGTTCGGCTCCAGGCCCTTTTTCACCGCGCACAAGGCGGGGACGCGCAGCGACTACACGTATTTCAGCTTCGTCACCATGGCTACCGTGGGCTACGGCGACCTCACGGCCGAAGGTGGCATCGGCCGGGCTCTGGCAGTAACCGAAGGACTTCTGGGCCAGATCTACCTGATCCCCAGCGTAGCGGCCCTCGTGGGCAACCTCGGACGCGCGCGCACGCCCCTGGACGAGATAGACAACGGGGCGCCAGAAAGAAATGATGACGGGTCGGGATGAGCCTCGGCCATCATCCAGCAGTTGAAGGTCGGCTAGAAGCCTCGCCTAACCCCGTGCCGCTTACCCTCTCACGATGGGCTCGAGCAAACGCCCGCAGAGTTGCCCGCTCAGGTCCCAGAGCTTACTCCTGGCTTGCGGGTCGTAGGCCTGCTGATCGGCGCGCGCCCCGCGGGTCCCGTCGAAGTAGGCGCTCGTGACGCCTTCGACCTCCGGCGAGACGGCCAAGCGAACAACGGCCTCTGCCCCTTCTTCGACCGTGCTCATGGTGTATCCGAAAGTATCCTGGACCATCTTGGTGTCCATCAGGGAGGCCGGGTGCAGGGCGTTCACGGTCACGCCGGTATTCTGTTGGCGCTTGGCCAGCTCGAAGGTGAACATGATCTGGGCCAGCTTGCTCTGCGAGTAGGCTTTCATGGCGTCGTAGCCCCGCTCCAGCATGGGGTTCGAGAAGTCCAGCGGGCTCTGCCCCGCGGATGCGACGTTGACGATGCGAGCCGGGACGGAGTCGCGGAGCAGCGGCATGAGCAAGCCCGTGAGCAAGAAGTGAGACAGGTAGTTGACGGCGAAGGTGAGCTCCACGCCGTCCTCGCTCACCCGACGCCGGCGGGAGATTATGCCCGCGTTGTTGACGAGCACGTCCAGATGCTCCTCATCCGAAAGGATACGTTCCGCCAGCCCACGTACAGCCGCCAGCGAGGAAAGGTCTGCCAGGTAGGATCCCGCCTCCCCGCCGCCTTTCTGCCCGCGGACTTCCTCCAGGGCGGCCTCAAGTCGTTCAGGGTTGCGGCCATGCAGCAGCACCCTGGCGCCCTTCGCCGCCAGTTTCCGGGCGACACGCCTGCCCAGGCCATCCGTGGCGCCCGTTACGAGTACCGTCGCGTCTTTCAAGCGCGAACGACCAACACCGGGCAGTGGGCGTAGCGAACCACAGAGTCGGAGACGCTGCCCATTAGAGCTCTTCTTATTCCCCCGCGCCCCCTGCTGCCCATCACGATGAGGCCGGCCCCGAGGTCTTCGGCAAGGTGGACGATCTCCCTTGACGCATCTCCCATCGCCAGATGTGTCTGTGCGGCAGTCCCACCGGCCGACCTGACCCGCTCCGCTTCCGCGTCGAGCACCTCCCTACCCAGCTGCTCTGCGCGCCGTTCGAGGTCTTGCTCCAGCGCCTGGTCCGAGACCTCTGCCCCCTCCGGGTTGGTGGCTTCTGGGTAAAGCAGGGCAGGGCTCGCGACGGCGTCCAAGACGTGGACCACGTGCAACTCCGAGTCGGACATCCGCGCCAGGTCTACCGCGGTCCGGGTTGCGAGTTCGGCCTCGCCTGAACTGTCGGTGGCCAACAGTATTTTTGTCGGAAAGATGCTCATATTGTCCTCCTCGCTCGACGCCAGACTCCCAACACATATGATGGCATCCGGCCGGTCCCCACGCACTGTCCATCTCACGGGCGATGCCGGCTGCTTGCGCATCGAAGCTGCCAAGTCGGTCTTCGTAGAACGACCAGAGTATGCTTGGGCGAGTAGAGTCAGTCCCAGCGAGGATCGGGGTGAAGCGGCAGACTATCATCAAGGTGGCAAGCCTCGCCGGGACGGTCGGGCCCGCCCTGTTCGCGGGCGTCCTGTTCGCGCTGAGCGTTCTCCAGTACGATTTCATGCTCGGGATAGGCTGGCGACCCGTGGCGAACCCGGCGGGCGCCTGGCCCAGCGGCCTCGCCCTCGGCCGCTACGGAGCCGCGCAGGTAGCCAGCTTCGTGGTCTCTGGTCTACTTCTTTGCGTCTTCGCGCTGGGCCTGCATCTCCAGGTGACAGGACGACGCAGCCCAGCGTCGCCAGGTCCCGCGCTCCTCTTCCTTGCGGGGGTTGCGATGGCGCTCATGGGCTTCAAGACCGACCCGATCCGGCGCGTAGGGGCCCGTAGTCTGCACGGCCTGATCCACGACTCGGCCTTCGTGATCTTCGTCCTCGCCTTTCTCACAGCCCTCTCATTTTTGTGGCTGAGGTTGAGGGAGGATGCCAGGTGGCAGCGCCACGCCCGCTACACCCTGGCGACGGGAATACTTGCCGTGCTATTGCTCTTGTTGCCGGGCGTGGCCTACTACCTGTTCCTCATAGCGCTGCTCGCCTGGATCGAGGTCACTGCGACCCGCCTGTGGCGGACGCCCTAGCTTTTCCGACGGCAAGAGCAGCCGAGCCTGCTAGACGCTCCCCCCATCCCAATCTCGCCGCTCCGCGTAAGCTCCCTTCCCTAGTTCCTGAAGGTCACGCGCCGCGCGTTGCCCTTCTTCCGCCTGTCTCCCCTTCTTTGTACGGTCTTCGCTTCTCTCGGTGCCGTCCTGCGGACGTTCTCGGGCCGTAGTCGATCCTGGCAAGGGTTTGCTTCAGCTTGTCCTGACCATCGAGTCCCGCCTTGATGCCGAAATAGTTGCCCACCAGGGTGCCGATCACTGTGAAACACGCGGCTATCGCCCCGAACACGACCTCGGGAGTCCTCTGGTCGATAAGGTATATCGTCGCCGAGTACACGATCGCGACCACCACTATGGCGGCCAGCACGAGGAAGAAGCCCCATGGCGTACCCGGCTTCTCGACTTCCTGTGCGCATTGCCTCCCTCGCTCCTCGTTCACCTGGCGCTCCCTTATACCCGTAGAGCCTGGCCTATCGACCGGGCTCTAGCGCTGTCGTTTACTTCAGGGCCGCTCGGCCTACTTCACGCTGCAGACCGACCGGCTCGCGCTAGTGCCTCTCGCTTTCGTCGCGGGCATCTGACTGCCTGTGGGGAGCCTTCGTCTGCCGGGCGTATCTGCGGATGAACTTGAGAATCTCATTCCCGAGATCCGCGGGATCTATCTCCTCCAGATCCCCGTTCGCGTCGAAGTCATCCCTGGGACGAGGCCTATCCGGGTGGTCGTCCCTGCCGTCCCTGTGACGTTCCCTTTCCGGTCTCCCACGATCGTCGCGCCTCTTGTCCTCGTCTTCCTGAGGCTCTTCGCGGTCGGGCTTTACCTCTCTTATCTGGCCCTTGTTGTGGTTGATCCAGGCCTCCGGATGGGCCATGACCTCGTAGTAATTTCCGGCGTGAGACTTTTCGATGATGTAGTCGGTGTTCAGGCCCGGCTCGCCGTTGGGACCCATCTGAAAGCTCTGCAAGACCTTGCCATCTGGCAACAGGATCGCAACGTGCCCCTGGCCGCCGAGCGCGCTTCCCCGAAAGCAGCACCCTATCAGCACGCCGCTGCGGGTTTCCCTGGCCCATTTCTTGGCCCTCGCGAGGTTGAATGGAACGTCCACCCCGGTGAAGAACCCGGGCCCCAGCCCGCCAAACGCCGAGGTGTAGAAGTAGGCGGCCACGCCACCAT
>DATDKB010000199.1:0-4343 GCA_036520255.1 Rubrobacter sp.
GGCAAGAGGTACAATTACAAGGTGCTGGGAAGCTTCATCGTCGGACCCAGGACAACTGGGTAACGGGAAGGGTGAGGGGTCGCGACCTCCTGAACCTGCAGACGTGCACGCCCCTCCCCACCTTCCAGAACCGTCTCATCGTCCGCGCTGAGCGAGTATGATGAGCATTCCAGCACGCAGAGCGGGTTTCGGGGGGCGTCTACCCGGCGCTGACGCGCGTTCGCCAACGAGCGATCAGCCGCAAGCAAACCTGAGCTGACCAGCTAGACTATCCGTACCCGAACGGGCGCGACGCCGCGGCTCAAGATGCCGAGCTTTCGCGCGGCGGCGAGCGAGAGGTCGAGGTCGCGGCCCGGCACGTATGGTCCCCTGTCGGTGACGGTGACCCGTACGGACCTGCTGCCGTAGCTGACCTCAAGTTGCGTGCCGAAGGGCAGAGTCTTGTGGGCTGCGGTGAGGGCGTCGGGGTCGAAGGACTGGCCGTTGGCCATCGAGTGACCTTCCAGGACTCGTCCGTAGTAGGAGGCCATCATAGTTCTGGCGGGGCCGTCTTCGGTGGGCGTTGTTTCGACGAGCCTCCTGGCCCCGTAGTACCCGTCAACGTACTTCATCGGGCTCTCGACGACGCGTCCCCAGTAGGTCGAGGCGTGAAGGATGTTGCCGCGACCCGAGTAGATGGCCACGTGGGTTATGGGGTGGTTCTCTCCGGCTTCTTTGAAGAAGACCAGGTCGCCGGGACGGAGGTCTGACTGCTCCACGTAGTGTCCGAACCGCCATTGGTCTATGGGGTTGTCAGGCATCGAGATCCACTTGTCGAAGACCAGGCTCGTAAAGCAGGAGCAGTCCTCCGAGCGGTGAGCCTGGCAGGGCATCGGGGGCGAGTGCCTGTAGGGGGTGTCGAGGTGCGTCCTTGCCCTTTCGATCACCTCTGACGCCACAACGTCGCCGCCGATGACCGGCGTGCCTCCGCCGCCCGAGGAGGCGCTATCGGTGGGATCTTGGGGGGCGGCCTGCGTGCCGGCGACGATCATAACGGCGTCGGCGACTATCCTTCCGTCGGCCTTCGAGCGCCCCGAGACCTGCACGGAGTAGCGGTCGGACTCCTCCATCCTGTACGCGCCGAGCCTCACCCACGTGCCACCGTCCCTGCGCTGGTCGACCTCGACGTTCTTCAGGCCCGAGGGCGTGCTGATCCTGAACCTCGTCTTGGGGTTGTTGCCCTTCGTGGCGGGCCAGCGAGCGTAGACGGTATAGTAACCGGAGGTCGGTATCCTGACCTTGAACCACGCGGGAGCTCCGTCCTTACCCGGCCTCGTGTGCCTGAAATCTTTGCCGTAGCGGGTCAACCGGCCGTCGCTCTCCTTCCAGGGCTGCGCGGAGTAGAAGCGGCCTGGCGTGGCGTTGTCGACGACCTGCGAGTAGGGGGTGGGGGGCTCCATGATCCGGAGTTGCTCCTCAGGCGCCCGCGCCGATGGGTCCGACCCCTGCGATGACGCACCCTCAGAAGGCGCCTCCGTGGACAGAGCATCCGTCCAGCGCTCGTAGAAGTCGTAATAGCCCGTAGGGTCATCCGCAGGGTCGTCCGCCGAGGGCTCGTCCGCTGAAGGGCCGTCCGTCTGGCCGCTCTGCTCGCCGGTGTACTGCGCCTCGCTCGGGTTCTCCTCGCTCTGTGCGGACGGCGCGACCACCGACACCACAAACATCGCAACCGTCAGCGCTACACTGGCCGCCAGAAACACCGCCGACAGCGTCGCCTTCAGACGGAACATGCCGCTACCTCCCCCAAGCCCTTCGTCCCCCATCCCGCGGCGTGCCACTCAAATGGCGTTCCGGCCGCGCCTCGTAGCAACCCGTTCGCGTCCTCCAACAGCCAACCCCCGGCCTCCGGCGACAATCCGTAGGTCGTCGAAGCCGCGCCGGGTTCTCGACCGCACCTGACTATTCTGCCTGCATTCGGCTTCAT
This sequence comes from Rubrobacter sp., assembly GCA_036520255.1. Lineage (GTDB taxonomy): Bacteria > Actinomycetota > Rubrobacteria > Rubrobacterales > Rubrobacteraceae > Rubrobacter_D. The sequence goes on from DATDKB010000199.1 coordinate 1,964, forward strand.
GCGCCACCTTCCTGGCGGGACAGTCGCGGTCGGGTCACGAAAGTATGCCAACGGCCCGAGGACGCGAACATATGCCATGTGGACATTTGTCGGTACGCTCGGCCTTCGGCTTCCGCTTTCGGCACGCTTCGCCCTTCGGGCTTCGCTTGTCGGCATTTCGGCTTGGATTGTGGCGTAGCCTACTCGCCCGACGGGAGGAGGATCGCCTACACGGGCAGCCGCTTCTTCGAGCGGGACGCCGAGATTTACACCATCAACGTCGGTGGGAGTCACAGGACCAAGGTGACCGACAACAACTCGATCGACTATTGGCCCTCCTACTCGCCCAACGGCAAGAAGATCGCCTATTTACGGGGTCGCGGACCTAACCCCGATATCTACACGAAAAACGTAGGCGGTGGGGGTAAGTCTAATGAAGTTACTGACGGCAGATACATAGAGAGCAACCCTTCCTGGGGGAACCGTCCGTCGCGGCTTACCCTTCGTCCGCGAAGCCAGCCCAATGGGGGGCCGAGGAAAGAAGGGTGATGGAGATGCGAAGGATCGTCCCACCGTTGTTCTCTGTAGCGGTAGCCATGGCCATTATAGTAGCTGGGTGTGGTAACACTCCGGACAAGAACGTCGCCAGAAAGAACGTCAACGAGAAAACCAAGACAGTTACAGTCAACAAGGGGCTAAGTAAGAAAGAAGAGAAGAAGCTCAACGACCGTCTCGACAAACTCGAGAAGAAGGTCGGAGTGCAGGACAAGAAAAGCCCTCGAGCAACCGCTAGCGCTTCTGCGGGGTCCGGCCAACCCGAGCCGACTCAACCGCGGGCCGAGGAACAGGCGCGAGCGGCGGCAGAAGCCTACTACCAGGCAGTCGCCGCGAGGGACTGGGGATATCCCTACGACCATTTGGATTCACAGACTCGGGGCGCGTACACCAAGCAAGAGTGGTTTGCGAAGAACGACTACCTCGCGGACACTGGACCGGTTACCTACACAATCCAGTCCATGGTGATGGACAGCTCCGCCCCTGAGACCGTCGCAGACGTGACCGTGGTGCTGACCGCCACCGATGGCTCGACCAACGTCCGCAACACCTATTTCGTCTACGAGGACGGCGCATGGAAGCACCGATTCGGTCCCGAGGAATACGACCTTCTCGCCAACGCCCAGACAAGTACAGCCTCGGCGACCGCTTCAGCCTCGGCTCCAGCTAGCGTTTCGCCCTCTGCGACGCCAAGCGCGTTTCCATCCTCTGGTGGAGACATCGACTGTGATCAGGTCCAAGGCCCGATCCCGGTCCCGCCCGGAGATCCGAACAACCTGGACGGCGACAGGGACGGTTTGGGATGCGAGTAGGAGCAATTTTCCTTGCTTTAGGCTTAGGAACGTGGTTGTCCGTCACCTTGCGTCGTAGACAATCCGAACATGGAATGGTTCCGGAAACGCTCCGAGGCAGAGCATAGGAAGACAAAAGCACGGCTCCTCTACGACTACGAGATGGAGTGCCGAAGGCAGGGCTGGGAAGACCCCGCCTTCGTCTACGACGAGGGGCGGAACCTCTTCAGGTGGACCACGGTAGCTTCGCCTTCTCCCGCGAGCACGCCGACTGGCGGCTCCTCAGGAAGCGGGGACGGCTTAAGGGGTGGAAATAGCCGGGGCTATTCCCATCCTTCCCTCTCTAATTGCAGCGGCCCACGAAGCGGCCCACCGAGGTCGCCACCCTGGCTCCCTCCCTTGTGCCCACGTCGCTGTTGAAGATGTACTGCTTGGTGAGCACGTTCCGTTTGGCGGCCGGGCCGCTCTGGAACGTTATCGTCCTACCCCGACTAAGCGTGCGGTTCACGGTTATGGGCTCGAAGCTGTAGGGCCTGTAGATGGAGCCGACCCTCCTCACCTCGATGCGGCGGCGCGTGTTGTTGGCCACTATGACGCGCTCGGGGTTCCCGTCGCACCTCGCCGTCACCTGCACGCGAGCGGCGGCTTCGGCGGTACGCACGGAGAGCCCCCTCTGGGAAGGGGCCGGGCCAAGCAAGACGACTAGCGTGAGCGCTCCAACGAGCGAGGCCAACAACACCAAAGATCGCGGTCGCAACGTTCCATCCTCCCTCTTGCTTGTACGGTACGGGTAGGCAGCTTACTACCGCCGCGAGACCGGCGCATCCCCCAAGTGGACTACTTTCCGAGCGATTCTTCGCCAAAGAAGCGCGCCGCAGGGTGCCTACACAAGCGTCTTACAAGCACGAAAGGGGCCGCGAAGTACGCAACTATGGGATCGTTGGGCGCTATCTCCAGCTCGGGGCCTGCCTCCTGGGGCGGAGCCTCGACAACCGGCTCGGGGACCTCTTCCTGGGTCTCTCGTCCGGCGCCGCCGAAGAGACTTTGCCAGAAAC